>JAHDWY010000159.1 GCA_023384315.1 Candidatus Hydrogenedentota bacterium
CCCTTTCACGTGACGCATGACAATACCAACCGATCCGCGCTGCATCATGCAATTCACGCGAAATCGTCCCAGCCCCGGCACCCCGAGCGCCTGGTCCGCGTCGCCCGTCTCCAGAAAGCGCTCTTTTTGCGTCTCCGTCATAATATCGTCCAGGAACCGGATTGTATCTTCGGGGTTGAGCGGCTCTGCCTCACGAATAAATCGAATGATGCCATCAATCCGTACGGCGGGAGGGCTTCCCACAGTCAGGTGAACGTCAGAAGCGCCGTTCTTTACGGCGTACGTCAGAATCTTTTGGAGCGTCAACATATCCATAGGTCCCTCATTAGCCCCCGAGACTGCAAAATCAAGACGCAGTATATCAAACGAACTTCGCATCAAACAAAACCCGGCCCGGACGTTTCCCGCGAGCGTGGGAGTCTTATGGGAAAACGCGGGCGCGCGCACGTGGAAATCGACATGATGGCCGCGTGAGAAACCACGGTTCGATGCCCCAATGCCGTACACACTTTCCACTCGAAATTCTTGGGCGCGACTGGATTTGGCAGCGGCGAATGCCCTTTCCACGGAAGCCCTTTCCCCTTGCCAAGTGAGGGTGGCGGGTATATACTGCTGCGGAGCTAGGAATCTATCCCATGTGTCCGGAGCCGCACCGTCGTTTCGCGATGCCCGCAACGGATCGAGAAGGTCTATGGAGAACCGTAAGAAGCCTCGCGTCCTGTTCATGGCCGAGGATGTATCGCAGTCGCACGTGGTACGCCCCCTTCTGCTCGCGCAATCGCTGGATTCCGCTCGCTACGACGTCTATTTCGCGACCGGGAAGAACAGCGAACATCACGTGAAGGCGAGTGAACTCGCATATGTTGAAATCGAGACCGTTCCCTCCGATACTTTCATGGCGCGGGCCAAGAAAGACAAACCCATCTTTCGGGGCGATGAACTTTGCCGTTCTGTTGAGGACGATCTGAGAGTATTCAAAGCGCTTCGCCCTGATTTTGTCATCTGTGATTTCCGGGCTTCCGCGACCATCAGCGCCGAGATCACGGACACGCCCTTAATCTTCCTGCTGAACGCACACTACGGCTCGTATTCCACGCAACCGCTGCCCGTGTTGGACACCCCGTTGCGGCCACTGCTTGGAAAGCGCCTCGATGCCGCGTTCTTTCACCGGGTATTGCCGCTGGTGAAAAGAATCCATGCAAGGCCTTTGAACCAAGCGAGACAGGCGTACGGCCTCGAGCCTCTCGACAATATCCGCCAATGGATTGACTGGCCCAAGAAGTGCCAGAGTTGGTACCTGTATCTGGACGTACCGGAACTCTCTCCCACCAACCCACTGCCGGCAAATCACCACCATATCGGCCCGGACATGTGGTCGCCAAACGTGCCGCTTCCCTCGTGGTGGGGTGATCTGCCGCCGGACAAGCCCGTCGTGTACCTCACCTTGGGCTATTCGGGGGAAGATTCGGTTTTACCGGACCTCTTGAACGTCCTATCCGATTTTCCGGTTTCAGTTATCTTCTCGTCTGCAGGCAATCCCATAGACCTGCCGTTGCCGTCGAATCTGTTTGCCGCGGAATACCTGCCGGGCCACGATGCATGCAAGCGGGCGAACCTGACCCTCTGCAACGGGGGGAAAGGTACCGTTTACCAGTCGCTCAACGCCGGGACACCGGTGCTCGGGGTCACCTCGAACATCGACCAGTATTTCACGATGTGGCCCGTAGTCGAACAGGGTGCCGGAATCGCCCTTCGCGCCCGGCGACTTCGGCGGATCGAGGTTGCCCAGTCCATTGAGCGACTGCTTCATGATGTGAGATTCCGGGGGTCGGCATTGCGAATGCAGGAGGCAATTTCACGGTACGACGCCAAACGGAACTTCTGCTCGTTTATGGACTCGATTGCCTACTCAAAAGCGCAATGGCATGTAGCCCCTGTATCCCGAATGGAAGTTCCTTGACTACCGACGGGGTGTCAAGCCCGCCTCAGTCCGTTACGGTGACGCGACTCTGATTTTGCACGCGCAATGTATACAATAGAGTTCTTGTGTCGATGGTAAAATGTTCTCAATTCTGCAGACACTCACAGCAAAACTCTCCGCCGAAGCAGGTTTGATTCCATTTTTGTCCCAACGACCTAAAGTCATTGATATAACACACGGACCTTCGTGTAAAACTTGCCGTTTCCTGTGTCGAGACCTTTCCCGCATACGTGCGGCCCTCACTCCGGACTCCTGTTCAATAGATCCAACATATTGGACATAATCTGTCTCCTTGCATAGATATAGGGCTTCTGCTATAATGCCCGCGATATATTGGGGATCAAATGCGGCCATGGAGGGTACATGTCCCCTCTATTGTGGTTTTTGGGGAGAATGACCAAGCTCACCGACCAGGTCTCAAGCGGCAAGGAGTGGCCATGAAGACTCGAAGTGCACTCGTTCACTTCCCCGGATATCCTTTTGATATAAATGCACTTATGCCAAGTCGCCACCTTGCCGTAGCGGCTGGCAGTCTTCTTGACGCAGGACACACGACACGGATTTTTGACTATGGGACCGTCACGGCAGTTGAAGAGCTGCTCGAAGGGAAGCTGAGTGACCTTGCGCGATCTGTGAGCGAGTCCATTTTAGCCGACCCAGGCCTGAATCCGCTTCAAACACTCCACACCTTGTGGCACATCCGGGCCTCGGACCGGCTGCTGGCGCGCAAGCTTGGAGCGCAATGCGAGACCGTCGCGCAACGGCTCGCCCATCAGCCCGGTCTACACTTCGCGGGTTTGATGATTCGGGCGGTTGAAGATCTTCGATATGCGGCTCAGATTGCCCGTCGGCTCAAGGATAGCCGGCCGAAGCTGCGGGTCATCGCGTTTGGACCCTTGATCGACTTGTACGGGGACTACATTGCGCGAGAGTATCTTGAGTTTGACTGTCTTTGCTTGACTGATGTGGAACAGAGCCTCGTTGGTTTCGCCGAAAAAATTGATGCGCCGGAGATGTGGGCGTCTGTACCGAACATCGCGGTCGCCAACGGCTACTACCCGAAAGGCGATTCGCAACGGGACAGTCTTGGGTTGGGGAATTACCCTCCACCGGTGTACGAACCGGACACCTATCCGGCACTACGCTCCGGACAGAAACTGCGACTGTTTGAACTCGAAGACAACCGGGGTTCGGTCCCAACATTTGCAGACCCTCGGACCCACCGCGAAAGTGCGGTACGAATGAAGCCCGTCTCGGCCGTCTGCAATGAAATCTGGCGTATTGCGACGCTCTACGGCGCGCGAGCGTTCAGCCTTTGCGGGCCAGCCGCTACGGCATCGCACATGACCGCCGTCGGCCACGAACTGCTCCGCCGGGGAACCGACATCGTATACGCACGGTCGAGCGCGTGCCTGGGCGTCGTGCCCGCCATGTTCAGCGTACTCCGTGCTTCCGGGTGCGAAGTCATGTCGTTCTCTGTTGACACGGGCAGTCAACGTCTCCTCGACGATTTCTTCGGACGGGGCGTGACCGTTACGGAATTGGAAACGATGTTGCGTGCAAGCCGCAGCGCCGGCCTATATACGATCGCACGATTTGTTTACCCCTGCCCGGCTGATGACTACCACACCAAGGCAGAGACAATCCGGCTTGTGGAGCGTACGCGACCCGACGCGGCAGCCGTGGACGTCCCTCAGGTGCATCCCCAATCGGAATGGTTCGAGCGGAGTGCGCACTACGGTTTTCGTGTCCGGCGCGAGCGGGCACTGGCGCGCGCGATGGCGAGCGCCCGGCGTTTTCCCTTAATGGACAACCAATGGCCTACCCTACCATTCAGCGTTGCAGGATTGAGTTCCAGCCAGGTAATAGGAGAGAATCGGAGCCTTGTGGAAGAGTTGGAGCAGCGAGGCGTGCTCGCGTCCGCACCGTACGATCTCGTGCGGCTTGCGCGGCTGGCCGGGTACGAGAACCGGGAACGGCAGTTTGTGGCTCGCGCGCAGCACGAACTTCTCAGCGGGGACACTTCCGGGGTCGCCACCTTGGTAGACCAGTTCAACGAGGCCGTCTGCGTTTCGGCAAAAGGTGTCGCCTTGAAGCCGTACGAGCCGTCGCGCATGGCAGTAGGGAATTGATGGATGCATCCACGGACCGTTGTCATCACCGGATTTGGCATTCTCGCGTGCAATGGCCTCGGACGAAAGGCGTTTTGGAACTCACTAAGAGAAGGCAAATCCGGAATCCGCCGAATCGAGCGGTTCGATCCGGCGCCGTTTCCCTGCCAGATTGCGGGCGAGCTGTGGGGGTTTGACGCGCACGACTACCTGAAGAAGGCGGATGTGAAGCGGTGGCACCGCTACGTTCATCAGGCGGTTGCCAGCGCCAAGCTTGCGGCCGAGGACGCGCTCCTCGCCGAAGCCGGCTACGAGCCCGAGCGAATTGCCGTGGGCTTCGGCACCAGCGCCGGCGCGCCGGATGAGTACTACATGAAGTACCGCGACTCCTTCGAGAATGGCGGCTGGAGCAAAATCGACAAACTGGCCTCGTCCACTTCATCCGGCCACGCAGCCACGGCCAATGTTTCGGCAGTACTGCAAGCCCGGGGTCCGGCCACGACATTGGCGAGCGGCTGCGCGACGGGACTCGACATCATCTCCTGGGGCGCTATGCAGATTCAGCGGGGACTGGCCGATGCGGCCATATGCGGCGCATCCGAGGCGCCGCTCACTGAATTGACCTTGGCGGCAACCTGTTCCCTCGGCATCCTTTCAAAACGAAACGACGAGCCCGCCAAGGCGATGCGCCCTTTTGACCGCGACAGCGACGGAATCGTATTGAGCGAAGGGGCCGGCGCGGTCATCCTGGAATCAGCCGAGCACGCCGAAGCGCGCGGCGCTCCAATCCTGGCGGAAGTTGCGGGGTATGGCGCGGCGGCGGAAGGAAACAACCCGCTCATTCTGGATAAGGACGGCCGCGCGTTGGCCCGAGCGATCCGCGCGGCGATTCAGGCGGCGGGCACCAGTGCCGAGGAAATTGAAGGCGCGGCCTGTCACGGAGTTTCGCTGCCCGCGTACGACCGAAGCGAAACCAACGCGTTTAAAGATGCGCTGGGGAAGCACGCGTACCGAATCCCGATTACGGCATGCAAATCCATGACCGGACAACCCTATTCGGCGGGCGGGATCTTCAACGTTGGAACCGCACTATTCACACTCACCACGGGCATCGTCCCCCCAACGATCAATCTCGACGAGCCGGATCCCGTCTGTGATCTGGATTTCGTTCCAAAACATGCGCGGTATAATGACGTACGGGCGATGCTCGTAACGGCCATGAGTTTTGGAGGCACCCACGGGGCGCTCATCATGCGAAAGAGGAACTGATGCATGACGGCGTAACGTCCTTCTTTCTGCTTCTCTCTGCGGCTTCGTCGATTGTACTGGCCGCAGTCGTCTTGGTGCGCAATCCCCGCCGTACAACCAACATCGCGTTCGGTCTGCTAAACCTCAACCTGGTGCTTTGGACGCTTGGGGTCTTTTCCATTACGCACACCACCGACCCCAATACGACCGTGTTCTGCATTCGCCTGACCTTCGCCGTGTCCTGTTTCCTTCCCGCCACGTTCTACTTGTTTATCGGTTTTTTCCCCCGGGGCGTTTTCGACGGGATCAAGAGTCTATTCGCATTCTACTGCGTAAGCGGCGTCGTCATGAGCGGCCTTGCGATCGTACCGGGGCCCTGGTATCTGGACGACGTCGCCGTCTCGGAAACCGGCCATCCACTACCGGACTATGGCCCCGTGTTTCAGGCGTTTTTCATCATCTGCGCGTTTACGTTTATCGTCCTGCACGTCAATCTGTTCCGAAAACTCCGCGGCGCTTCCGGAATCGCGCGCCGCCAGATTCAACACGTCCTGCTCGGGATATTCGCAACGACGTTGTTTGCCTTCTTGACGAACATCATGGGGCCTCTGCTCGGCGTCCGGTCGCTGGAGGAATACGGGCCTGTCTTCGTCATGCTCATGACAGCCGCCTTCGCCTACGCAATGGTGCGTTATCACCTCATGGACATCTGGGTGATTTTCTCGACGACGACAGTCTACGCGGTGTCAACGGTCGTCGTCATTCTGGTGTTTTTAAGCACCATTTCGTTGGTGCACTGGTCCCTGAGGTCGCGCAGTGGCGCCAGTGAGGTCATCTCGACAATTCTGGCAGCAATTGTGATCGTGCTAATCCTGGAACCGCTTAAAGAGCGAGTCCAGCTCTTGCTGAACCGAACCGTGCTAAAACGGCACTACGACGTCAACAAGTTGCTCGCGCGTACGAGCCGGCATGCCGCCGAATGCGTCGTGCTGGACGAACTTCTCCGGACGATCTGCGAAGACATCCGGAATACCGTTGGCGCCAGCGTCGTGCGCGCTCTCCTGATCGACGAACGCGACAACAACACCCTCATCACGGAGTACTCCAGCCGGGGCAAAGAAGCGGGCAAAAGGGATTCCGACTACACGCCCTTATTGGAGTACCTCCGGCAGCACAACGAACCGCTGTTGCTCGAGGCAATCGTTCATTCGCGAGTCACCCCCGAACGAGCCCAACTCGCGGAAATGCTCGCGGAGTTGGACGCGTACCTTTGCCTGCCCCTCAAACGAACCACCGGACTCGTCGGGGTTCTCGCGTTGGGTCAAAAACTCTCGCGCGACATCTACTCCACCGACGATGTGGTGGCGTTCACGGCGTTGGCAACGCCGCTCACAACAGCAATCGAGAACGCCCGGCTCTACAAGAAGCTGGATGAGGCGAATCAGCACCGCGCGCGAATCCTCAGCAATATGCGGGGCGGTGTCGTCGCAGTGGATACGGAAGGGCTCGTAACAACGGTCAACGCTGGCGCTATCGAGATTCTTGGCCCCATCGAAATCGGGCAGCACATGAGCGCGATTACGCCGCAAGTCGCACGGATCCTCCAGCGGACGCTGGAGGACGGTCGCGCCATCAGTGACTACGAGACGATTCTCGTGGGGCCGGGCGCGGAACGGATCCCCGTGGTCATGTCGTCGTCGTGCCTTCAGGTTGGCGACGGAGACATCACCGGGTCCATGGTCGTCTTGTACAACCTCACGCAGGTCAAACGGCTGGAGCAGAACGTCCAGCGCGCCCATCGGCTCTCATCGGTCGGCACCCTGGCCGCCGGAATGGCGCATGAAATCAAGAACCCCCTCGTGTCCATCAAGACGTTCAGCCAACTGCTTCTGGAACGATACGATGACCCGGACTTCCGCAACACGTTTACCGACATCGTCCCCCACGAGGTTGAGCGAATCGACTCCATCGTTACCCGTCTGCTGCACTTCGCCCGGCCCCGCCCGGCGAGTTTTGCGCATCACAACCTACGTGCTATTATCGAGGAGGTTCTCGTACTGGTAGAAAACCAGATGCGGAAGGGGAACATCACCGTTGAGACCGACTTTCCCGGCCCCGAAGTGGGGGTGTATGGCGACGAGCAACTTCTGCACCAGGTTTTCCTCAACCTCGTGCTCAATGCCATCGACGCCATGAAAGACATGGGAACGGGGGCCAAGCTGGTCATTCGAGCCGAATACGGTCGCATGGTGCTCCGGCGGAACGGTCACGAACCGCAGCCGGACGCGGACTGCGTAAAGGTCTCCCTGTCGGATTCGGGTGTTGGAATCAGCTCGGAAAGCCTGGAGCGGATTTTCACCCCGTTCTACACGACGAAAGATGACGGTACTGGGTTGGGGTTGGCTGTTGTCCACGGCATCGTGACCGAACACGGCGGCTCCATCTATGTCGAGAGCGATCCTGGGGAAGGGAGTACTTTCGTAATTACGCTGCCGTCGGCGAGGGTTATGTCAGGGGTCAAGGGCGATTAGGCATGCACGTGGTCTTGGTCATAGCAGAAGAGCGCGCGATTCGAGAGGCCATCAGCGCCTCCCTGCGTGACACGTGCCATACGGTCTTCGAATCCGAGGTGGACGCGGCGCTCCGCAGGCTCATCTCGATCCACGCCGATGCAATCATTCTTGATGACACGCCGCGACTGGGCGTGACCGCCCTCACCCAGGTCCGTAAAGCGGCGCCTCATTTGCCCCTGATCGCGCTGTCGGCGCGCGGGGATTCGGAAACGCGCGCGGGTTTTATGCTGGCAGGCGCCGCGGCATGTCTCCCAAAACCATTCTCGTACGAGGAACTTCTCGGCGCCCTGAACCAGATCATCGACACGCAGGAGGTCTCGCTCGAGTCCGTACCCGTGCAGGTGAGCGAACCTTCCAACACGGCCATCATCAACCAGTACCAGACGGCCATGCGCTGGATGAACCGCTTCATGTCGAGCATGGAAGATACCGGACGCCTTGAGTACGTCCTGGCCGACGCCTTGGTCGACGTTTTTGACCCGTCCCGGTGCGCGGTGTTGCTCGATCGGGACGGCGCGGT
>JAHDWY010000160.1:0-5276 GCA_023384315.1 Candidatus Hydrogenedentota bacterium
AGAGTTCTCGGGATACACGCAACAGCTCGCCAACGGCATCGAACGCATCGAATCCACGCTGCCCAAACTGGCGGAACTGGCCCTCGGCGGCACCGCGGTCGGCACGGGGTTGAACACGAAGAAGGGCTATGACGAAAAGGTCGCGGCGAAGATCAGCGAACTCACCGGACTGCCCTTCAAGACCGCACCCAACAAATTCGAATCGCTTGCCGCCCACGACGCCATGGTGATGACCTCCGGCGCGCTGAAAACCGTCGCGTGCAGTCTCATGAAGATCGCGAATGACGTACGCTGGCTGGCCAGCGGTCCCCGCTGCGGGCTCGGCGAGATCCTGATCCCCGAGAACGAGCCCGGTTCCTCCATCATGCCGGGCAAGGTCAACCCCACCCAGTGCGAGGCCATGACCATGGTGGCCGCGCAAGTCATCGGCAACGACACGGCCATCAATGTCGGCGGGTCCATGGGCAACTTCGAACTCAACGTGTTCAAGCCGGTCATCATCTACAACCTGCTGCAATCCGTACGGCTGCTGGCCGACGCCTGCGACTCCTTCAACGAGCACTGTGCCGCCGGCATCGAACCCAACGAAGCGCGCATCGACGAACTGCTCCACAAATCGCTCATGCTCGTCACCGCGCTCAACCGCAAGATCGGCTACGACAACGCCGCCAAAATCGCCAAGACCGCCCACAAGAACGGCACCACTCTCAAGGAAGAAGCCATCAACCTGGGACTCCTGACCGCCGAAGAATTCGATCAAACCGTTGACCCCACCAAGATGATCGGTCCCAGCGACTGAGCGGGGAGTGCCAGGCTCGGCGTTGCGCCGTGGTAGAATAGATGAAATGAAAGACAATGTTCTGAACGGAGGCCGAATCGAATGGCTACGTTAACGTTGGAATTACCCGAGAGTGTGCTTGCCGCCCTGCGTTTATCGCCAGCAGATTTTCCAGGGGAGCTGCGACTTGCGGCGGCGGTGACCTGGTATGAAAACGGCAAAGTCTCCCAGGAAATCGCCGCCCAATTAGCGGGGTTGAACCGCACCGATTTCCTGCTCGCGCTCGCGCGTATGGGGCGCGACTCATTCCAGGTGGATATGAAAGATTTGGACGAGGAATTTCGGCGTGGCTGACGTCGCCGTTATCAACGCCTCCCCGTTAATCTTCTTCAGCCGAGCCAACCATATCGCGCTACTTTCCCACTTCGCAAAAACTGTATTAGTCCCGTCACCTGTCGCTGCCGAAATCGACGGGAAGGGTCCTGAAGATAAGGCCGCAAGAGCGATTCGCGAAACACCTTGGATAGAAGTCGTTCCCGCATCTGTCATTCCGCTGCCAGTTCTTGAATGGGGACTAGGGCCGGGAGAGTCGTCAGTTCTCGCGTTCGCGCTCGAACATTCTGGAGTGGAAGCCATCATCGACGACCTCTCTGCCAGAAAATGCGCTGCAACTTTGGGCATTTCAGTTCGCGGGACATTGGGAATCGTCCTTGCCGCGAAGCACCGGCAAATTATCCCCTCTGCGCGTGTAGTTATGGAAGACTTAATCGCGGCTGGTCTTTATCTCTCCAACTCAGTTCTCAACGCGGCCCTCGCCAAAGTGGACGAGTAGGAGACGAGGCTAAGGTGTCCAATGACCGTTCTTGGATTATTCGATAGGCAATACCACACACCCTTGATTCTCGAGAGATTCGACTTTTTCCACTAGGTCTGCCTTAAGCATGCCAATGATGCCCGCAGACAACTCACCTTCTACCGTTACCTGGATGGAGTGCCAGTCCTCCGCGTAGCGCACGACGACGCCATCGACGCAGACACGGTAGATATCGGATTCGTCTTCGTTAGAGGGAAGGTCATCGTGCGGCATTGGAGGCTGGTAGAGTCTTGTTGCAACATCCACGTCGGGTTGACATCCCAATTCCGCCTCGAGCTTGGACATGGTCTTCTCGTATTCATCGCGCCAGTTCGATTGGCGATACCGCAGTGCTTGCCGAATGTGCCAGAGGTGATTCCGTTGGCCGTCCTTGCGAACCACTTCCCAACGATGCCACGGACGGCGGGTCAGGCGTTCCCACTTCCAACTATCAGTATGAAGCACCCAATCGTCAATGTTCTCGATGAGAGTCTTATCGGAACCACGATACAGGGTTCCTCTTTCAATCACGATTCCATTCCCATCGGTGGAGATCCGAGCATGGTGGCGATGAATCCAACCTGGCGGGGCGTCGGCTGTTTTGACTGGTCTCACTTCAAGCGTCGTGAGATCCAAGAAGAGCACTTGCGTGGCCGTCGGGTCTCGCTTCTCGATATACCCCAAATTCCCAATGAGCACGACGCCGCCGTCGACCAGGGTGGCAGAGTGAAAATCAGTGGGTGGGAAAGCGTCTTCAGGGTAACCTAGAACGTCTATCGATCCGTCCGGATGCTTCACGACAACATCGTTGTAGATGTAAAAGTCGGGGTCGTAGTTGTCTTCATGCTCGCCCGCGATGAGTAGGACGCGGCCATCGGGCAGTTCGGTCGCACTCTGTCCGAACCGGTTGAAGCACCAGCACGGCCCCGCCGAACAGGCAGATGGCCCGTCGAAGGCGTTGTTAGCCTGGTACGCGATTATCCGGGTTCGAATTAGCCAGTCCCATACAGGATTCGTGAGTTGCTCGGGATTGCTCTTGCCTCGACGGGGCGACCGCCATTCCAGGAACTGCTCTGGCGTGAATCCCGCATCGTTGAGATCAAAATCGCTTATGTCGGGCGTGTCGTCATCCACGATAAACACCTCCGCTTGCGTCACATTATGCACATCGTTCTCCAGCAAACCAGAGCATCTGGCGATAGAGCAGTTACCCCGAGCCCGCTCCCCAGTCTTTTCGGGACTTCCCAGGTGCACAGGGGTGTTAACTTTAGGTATGATAAGCTAGAATGGCTGCAAGAACGCGGCCGTATGTGCTTGGCCAAGGCAATTCGCAACGCTGAGGAGCGTATCCCCGACTTGGGGACTGTGGGTCCCGTCGGTAAGGACGGACACACGAGGTAGTTATGGAGTCGACCGGGAGTTCTTCGCCCGCATCGGGCAACGAACCGAACAGCCTGAGTCTCGCCTTCATCGAGGGGCTTTACGAAGATTACCTCCGCGACCCCGCATTGGTTTCGGAAGAATGGCGGACCTATTTCCGGTCGCAGAATGGGGGTTCCGCCCGAACCTCGACCGCAGCCTCTGCGATGTCTGCGCCTGCGGCGGCCGCCCCCACACCGCCCCGCAGCAACCGGGTCGTTCGTACCAAGAAGAAACGGTCCCAGGTGTGCGACGTGTGTGGACGGGAACGCGAGATCGGCTCGCTCCAGCATCGCGTCGACATGCTCATCCGCAACTACCGCGTGCTGGGGCACAAGATCGCCCGGATCGATCCCCTCGGCATGCCGCGGCCGCGAAAACCCGAACTCGATCCCGCATATCACGGCTTTGCGCCCGAAGACATGGACCTCGAGTTCGACGCGGACGCCCTGTCAACGACCGGTGTGCTTCCCCTGCGCCAGATCATCCAGCGTTTGCGCGCCACGTATTGCCGGTCCATCGGCGTGCAGTTCATGCACATCGACGACCTCGCCATCCGCGAATGGCTGTACGACCGCATGGAGGGGTCCTGCAACCGCATCTCCCTGACCCGCGAACAGCAGTTGCGCATCCTGACCCGCCTGACGGACGCGGTCATTTTCGAGGAGTTCATCCAGAAGAAGTTTATCGGCGCCAAGAGTTTTTCCCTGGAAGGCGCGGAGAGCCTCATCCCTCTCCTGGATCTTGCCATTGAGAAGGCGGGCGATCAGAAGATCGACGAGATCGTCATCGGCATGGCCCATCGCGGCCGGCTGAACGTGCTCGCCAACGTCATGGGCAAGAGTCCGAGTCTCATCTTCCGCGAATTTGAAGACAAGAACGGCGAAATTTACCAGGGCCGCGGGGATGTAAAGTACCACCTCGGCCACCACACGGAGTGGATCACCCAGAGCGGGCATAAAGTACACATCGCCCTCGCCTTCAACCCGAGCCACCTGGAATACGTGAATCCCGTGGTACTGGGCCGGGTCCGTTCCTATCAGGACCGCAATGGCGACAAGGAACACAAGAAGGGCATGGCCCTCCTGATCCATGGCGACGCCGCGTTTGCCGGGGAAGGGATCGTCCAGGAAACCCTTAATCTCAGCGAACTGGAAGGCTACACGACCGGCGGCACGCTGCACGTCATCGTCAACAACCAGATCGGTTTCACCACCACGCCTGCGGAATCGCGCTCCAGCGTCTATGCGACCGACGTGGCGAAGATGCTGCAAAGTCCCATCTTCCATGTGAACGGCGAGGATCCCGAAGCCGTGGCCCAGGTGGTCAATCTCGCCATGGAGTTCCGGCGCTCCTTCCGGCGCGACGTGGTCATCGACATGTACTGCTACCGTCGCCGCGGCCATAATGAAGGCGACGAGCCGGCGTTCACGCAGCCGGTATTGTACCGGGCCATCGAGAAACGGAAGCCCATCCGGGAAGCCTATCTCGAACACCTGCTCACGCTCGGTGGCGTCACGCGTTCCGAGGCCGAAGACATCGCCGTGCGCCGCCGGGAGATCCTGGAAGAGGAACTCGCCGTCGCGCGCCGGGAAGACGGTCCGCGCCCGCCGAGCGCCTTGCGCGGGATCTGGAGCAATTACCAGGGCGGCCCCGACAAGGACGTGCCGGATGTCGATACTGGCGTAGACAAGAGCCGTCTCAAGGAGTTGCTGGAAGCGACGACGCGGTTTCCCGAGAATTTCCATCCCAATCCCAAGCTGGTTCGCCTGCTGGATCAGCGCAAGAAGATGGTCGCAGGCGAAGCGCCCCTGGACTGGTCCGCCGCCGAAGCGCTCGCCTTCGCATCCCTGGCAACGGAAGGCGCGCGCGTTCGTCTCACCGGCCAGGACAGCCAGCGCGGCACGTTCAGTCATCGACACTCCGTCTTGCACGACGTGGAAACCGGTCACGGGTACATGCCCTTGCAGCACTTGTCGAAGGACCAGGCGCCCGTCCAGATTTTCAACAGCCCCCTGGCGGAAGCCAGCGTGCTCGGCTTCGAATACGGGTATAGCATCGCCTGCCCGGACGGCCTTACCCTGTGGGAGGCCCAATTCGGCGATTTCTTCAACGTCGCCCAGGTCATCATCGATCAGTTCATTTCCAGCGCGGAAGACAAATGGCGCAGCCTGTCCGGGCTCGTCATGTTGCTGCCCCACGGGTTTGAAGGCATGGGTCCGGAGC
>JAHDWY010000160.1:5287-8417 GCA_023384315.1 Candidatus Hydrogenedentota bacterium
ATTCCAGCGCGCGTATCGAACGGTTCTTCTCGCTGACCGCCGAAGACAACATGCAGGTCTGCATTCCGTCGACGCCCGCGCAGTTCTTCCACTGCCTGCGCCGGCAGGTGGTGCGGCCGTGGCGCAAGCCGTTGGTGGTCCTCACCCCGAAGAGTCTACTGCGTCACCCGAAATGCGTGTCGACTTTAGACGATCTCGCGACAGGACGCTTCCAGCGGATCCTGCCCGACGCCAAAGGAATCCGCGGCGACGTGGAACGCGTTATTCTGTGCAGTGGCAAAATCTATTACGACCTTCAAGAAGAACGTGAGCGGCTGAAGCGCAACGACGTCGCCATACTCCGCGTCGAGCAGGTCTATCCTCTACAGCCCGACGATTTGCAGGTGGCCCTCGAGCCTTATCCGGACAATACGCCCGTTTTCTGGGTCCAGGAAGAGCCGGAGAACATGGGCGCGTGGCGGCGAATGCGCGGCAAATTCGGATATATCCTGCTCGGCAGGCTGCCCTTTTATGGCGTGTACCGCCCCGCTTCGGCAAGCCCTGCGACAGGCTCGCCGGCGAGCCACAAGATCGAACAGCGGGAACTTCTTGATCAGGCATTTGGCGAGCCGATCGGGTATTCTCGCTAGGCCAATCTGTGCGGGCCGTAAATCAGAAGTCAGATGACCAGGGAAAAATGGGAGATGTTCCTTTTTCATTTTGATTCGTGGAATAAGCGACTCAGCGGCCAGGCAAGAAAAAGGTAACTGTCCCTGATAGAGAATCTTTAGGAGAACATTCCGAATGGCCGTTGAATTAAAAGTTCCGACGGTGGGCGAGTCGATCACGGAAGTTCAGATCGGCGCTTGGCGCAAGTCGTCCGGTGATTGGGTCGAACAGGACGAAGCCGTCGTCGAACTGGAGTCTGACAAAGCCACCGTAGAGTTACCCGCCCCCGTCGCCGGCACGATTACCGAAATCCTCAAGAAGGAAGGCGACACGGCCGAAGTCGGCGAAGTTATCGGGTACGTTGACGATTCCGCCAAGAAAGGCGACGGCAAGAGGACGTCGGACGAGAAAGAAGCGAAAAAGGAAGACGGCGAACCCAAGAGCAGGGTCGAAGACAAAAAGAAAGCCACGGAGGAAGTTCCCAAAGCGGATGCGGCCCAAGAGAAGGAACCTGCGGAGTCCAAGACGAAATCTGAAGAATCGGACGTATCCGAAGAAGAAGCCATTGAATCCGCGCCCTCGAAGGCCAAAGCCCGCGTCATGCCGGCGGCCCGTCGCGCCATGGCGGAACATGGGCTTGATATCGATGATGTGGTAGGGACCGGAGCCGGAGGCCGCATCCTGAAGGAGGACGTGATCCGTACGGTCTCCGAAGATCGCCTTCGCAAAGAAGAAGCGAAGCCGAAGCCGGAATCACGCCCGGAGGAACCTGCCAAAGTTCGCGGTTTGCGCGACGAGGAGAGTGTGCCCATGACGCCCATGCGGCGTCGCATTGCGGAGCGGCTGGTCGAAGCGCAGCATACCGGCGCGCTCCTGACGACCTTCAATGAAATCGATATGAGCGGCGTTGTGGCTCTGCGCGAAGAGCACAAGGCCGAGTTCCAGGAGAAACACGGCGTCAAGCTCGGCTTCATGTCGTTCTTTGTGAAAGCCTCCGTCGAAGCGCTCAAGGAGTATCCGAAGGTCAACGCCGAGATACGTCAAGACGACATCGTCTATCACCACTATTACGACGTAGGCATCGCCGTTGGCGGCGGCAAGGGTCTGGTGGTTCCCGTGCTGCGCAACGCGGAAGCCATGTCCTTCGCCGACATCGAAAAGCAGATCGCGGATTTCGGCGCGCGCGCCCAGGAAAACAAGATCAAGTTGGAGGAACTGGAAGGCGGCACCTTCACAATCAGCAACGGAGGTGTCTACGGCTCGCTCTTGTCGACGCCGATAGTCAACCCGCCGCAGAGCGGCATCCTGGGCTTGCACGCGATCCAGGATCGCCCGGTGGCGATTGACGGCCAGGTCGTGATTCGCCCCATGATGTACGTGGCGCTCACGTACGATCACCGCCTTGTGGACGGCCGCGAAGCGGTCACCTTCTTGCGGCATATCAAGAATTCCATTGAAAAGCCCGCCCGGCTGTTACTGGAGCTTTAGAGAGACGCATGATTCAATTCGTATCCGGCCCCAGAATGGCCCTGATTGGCAGCATTCTCGTCGCGACCGTCGGTTGTGACCAGTTGACCAAGTTTATCGCCCATGCGACCATGCGGCACTCGCACGGCCGCATCCCTATCGCGGGCGATGTGTTCTATCTTCAATACGCCGAGAACAGGGGCGGATTCCTCAGTTTGGGCGCTTCGTTGCCGGAAAGCGCCCGCTTTTGGCTATTGACGGTGTTCACCGGCGCGATCCTCACTGGCATCGCCTACGTCCTGCTCACGAACCGCGGCCTCTCCCGAACGGACGTCATCTCCCTCGGCCTTCTCCTCAGCGGGGGCGTGGGCAACCTGATTGACCGGGTCTTCCGCGACGGGACCGTCGTCGACTTTATGGTCATGGGCGTCGGCCCGGTCCGTACCGGCGTATTCAACATCGCCGACGTGGCGGTCATGGCGGGCATCTTCTTGCTGTTCGCCAGCAAACTCTTCTCGCCCGCCGCGGAGGAAGGAGTCGTTCATGGCACGCAAGACTCATGACCTTGTCGTGATCGGCGGAGGGCCGGGCGGATACGTGGCGGCAATCCGCGGCGCCCAACTCGGCATGAACGTCGCCTGTATTGAGAAGGAGAAGCCCCTCGGCGGCACCTGCCTGCGCGTCGGATGCATCCCGAGTAAGGCACTTCTTGAGTCGTCCGAGTTGTTTGTCGTCGCCCACCATGACCTCAAGAACCACGGCATCAACGCCGGTTCCGTCGAACTCGACCTCGCCGCCATGCTCAAGCGCAAGGACGGTGTCGTTCGCGCTCTGACGCAAGGCATCGACGGCCTTTTCAAGAAGCACAAGATCACCCGCTACGAAGGGACCGGCCGTTTTGCGGGACCGGGTCACGTTGTAGTGGACGGGTCCGATGGCATCGAGGTCGACGCCAAGCACGTCATCATTGCAACCGGCTCGAAATCCGCGCCCCTGGCGCGCGTCGAAGTGGACG
>JAHDWY010000161.1 GCA_023384315.1 Candidatus Hydrogenedentota bacterium
AGAAGAGTCCCCTTTACTGGTTCGACTCGGACTGGTTCTCCGCGCTTATGGCCTTCCTCGGCGTGTGCGTGTACGACCTCGTCAGCCGCGCGCGGGACAAGGCATTCCCGCTGTCCGCCGTGATCCTGATCCTGTTCCTCGTGGGCGGCACGGCGCTCGGCTTCCTCGCGCAGGCAGGGGTCCGTGCCGTGGGCGCGGAAGACGCGATCACCCATGCGCTGAACGTGCCCCTCGGCGATCCCGCGGCCATTAATCCCGAAACGGGCGTCGCATACGGCGATGAGATCAATGAACGCACGGAAGCGCCCTACGGTCTCACCAACTTCCTGACCAACTGGCCGCAACCCTTCAGCGATTACCCGCAACACGTGGGTTGGGTGCTCGGACTGTTGATCGGTTGGACGGCGTACTTCCTGATCTTTGGCCAATGGCGCAACGACAGCGGGCTCTTCCTGTACATGTCCCTCGGGTGGCTCGTGAGTTTCTTGATGTTTCCGGTCCTCGGCACGGCAGTGCTTTACCATATCGGCATGGCGTTGCGCGAAGGCGGATCGGACGTGTACGTGCCGCTCTTCGGCGGATTCCGTCTCATGCCGCCGCGCAGCGACGATTGGGCCGGCATCCTCGGCGTGTTCGTCGCCGCCATCCTGTACTGCATGCGCAAGGGTTGGAAACCGGTCGCCCTCGGCGCGAGCCTTAGCGCCCTCATCGGCGGGACCCTGTTCGCCACCATGCAACTCATCCGCAGTCTGCTCGTTGCGCCGGGCAACCAGTTCCTCAACGACGGCACGACGCCGCCCGAATGGGCCCACTACCAGAGCGCGAACTGGCACAGCTTCCTCGAACAATCCCAGGGCTTCGGCCATGGCATCGCCTTCGCCGTCACCGCAGCCGTCCTGTGGTCCATCGTGAAGACCCACAAGGACGAGCCCCGCGTCCGCCCCTGGACCGAAGCCTTCGCCGTCGGGTTCGTGCTGCTCTTCATGGTCTACGCGAACCTCTACAAGAACGTGGCGCAATGGACCGGCGGCGGCAACCCGCTTGTGCCCGAATCCATGAAGCCGCCGCTGATCGCGGAACTGTTCACGGGGCCGGAAAATCCCATCACCTTCAGTGCCCTCACGTGGTTCAACCTCGTCTGGATTGCCGCGGGCGCGGCCCTCATCGGACTCATGATCGCCCACTTGCGCGGACGCCGCGTGGAGATCGTGCCGTCCAGTTGGGTGGGGAAGGGGCAACTCCTCTACGTGCTGGTCCTTTGGGGGATGGTCATCGGCAACTTCGAGCGCGCCTTGCCCGGGTTCGCCGAAGGACGCCTCATCACCGAGTGGGTTATCTTCATCAACGCGGCCCTCGCCACGTTCCTTCTGGGCTACCTGCCGCGTCCGACGGCGGAGTCCTTCACCATCGAAGAGCCGGAACCCTTCCGGCCGCGCGTTGGCAAGGTCTGGGTCATCGGCCTGCCTGTTGCCATTCTTATCATGACGCTCTACACCGGCATCATCCGCGGCGTCTACGGCGAGGCCTCCGTCGGCCACCCCGACCACGCCCACAAACGCTTCGGCCCCCAAGCCGTCTGGGCCGTGAAACCCATCCTGAAAGAAGGCAAGCACCGGTAAGGGGACGAGTCGGTCGCGTTAGAACTTCGTCTCGCTGCGCAAACGAAGGGAACCTGTAGACGTTGCGGACGAACCCGATGGACTCTGATGGCCGGGTGTCCTCTCACCGAGTTCACGACCTGCGCGATTGCATCCTTCTCAATGATCAGTAATTGCAATGCATGTGCGACTTTATGAAAAGGGGGATGAGGCGCTTCGTGGAAGTGCGGTGCCATAAATTCGATAATTTACAGGTATTCTGAGATATCTTAGAATTGACTTTTCGGGTATCTTGACGTAACCTGAACTTGCTGTGACTGGGCATATCTTGGGACCGTTTTCTGGGTCGGCATCTTTGAATCATTGAGTTTGGTGCAGAGCATCGCTGTGTCTCGCCATCGAGGGCTGGGGCTGCGCCCACCGCGCAGGGAAGGGAGTTTATGTATGTTTGCTTCAATAGCACGACCCGTTTTTCGAAACCGGGTGGATGGCGTTAGGTACCCAACTTGGAGACCGCGCGTTAAGCGACAACTATTGGCAGTCGGGATGCTAATGATTCTGGTCGCGCCACTGGCTGTCTCACAGGACGCCGATCTCGATCTTGATGTTTTCGCCATCGGCACGCAGCGCGCCGGCGAGGCGATGCACTACGAGTACAGTATTGAGAATTTAGGGCCCGATCCCGCTGAGAACGTCACGCTCCGTGATTTCTTACCGGACGAGATTGAGTTCATCGATGCCTTTCTCGATCCCGATGGAGACGGACCGATCAATCCCCAGCCGCTGGGCATTACGATCGGGTCTGGCGTCATGTTTTGCAGTCTTGGCGACGTTGCCGTGACGGTTGACGTCCCAATACTTGTCTTCCTGAACTTCCGGATACTGCCGGACGTTCCCGATGGGACCGCATTCATCAACAGCGCCGATCTCTTTCTGAGCGACACGAATGATCCCGACTTCTCCAACAACAGTGACAGCGTAAACATCAATGTGCAGACGACTGCCGATGTGGCGGTGGCTTCCGGGGACTTTCCTGACCCGGTGCTTGCCGGCGACATCTTGACGTACGACCTGAGCGCCTCCAACCTGGGACCGAGTGATGCGCAGGGGGTGGTTGTGTTCGACGTGCTGCCAGACGAGGCCGAGGCGCTGCTTGGCAAGTCCATACCCAATTGTACGCAACCCCCGAATCTGGTGGGATTACGCGCCGTGCTCAGCGGGGACAATGAGGTCCCTCCCTCAAATCCGCCGACGGGTTCGACGGGCGTGGCGACCTTCGTATTGGACACCGCTTCGAACGAGCTACTCTACTCGATTGAAGTGTCGGATATTGCCAGCGACATTACGGCGTCGCACATTCACGCCGCACCCGCAGGGGTCAACGGAGCCGTCGAGATCACCCTGTTCAGCGGCGGCCTGGATTTTGATTCGTCCAAACCACTCGTGGATTCCGTCACGATCATGCCCGCCCAGGCAGCAGACTTGATTGCGAATCCGCAGAATTACTACGTCAACGTGCACACGTCCGACTTTCCCGCGGGCGAGATTCGCGCGCAGCTCGCGTTGACGGTGAACTCGCCGGTGCGTTGCGAGATCGGCACTCTGGCGGCCGACGGTGAGGTTGCATTCGAACTCCCGGCGCTTGTAAACGCGAACGCCACACCGCTCGGCGAAATCCATAATGTCGCCATTGTGACGAGCGAGACCGACGATGATTCAGATACGCACTTTAATGACGTCGCCGGGACGGACACGCTGGTCGACACGTTGGCCGACGTGCAGGTCACCCAGGTCAGCGCGAAATCGACCACCGTTCAAGCGGGCGAAGTTTTCGCGTACAGCATCTACGTGGACAACTTCGGGCCCAGCTTCGCGTCGGGCGTGGCCGTGGGCGCCGTCCTCGAATCGACCGGCACCTTCGACCTCATCGACATTACTTCGGATCGCGATACCGATGTCACCCTGACGCCGGGCGGCGGGCCTTTTGCCGTCGCGGGTTCGGCGCTGCCTCCGGCGGCTCCGCCGGCGCCCTTCGGCGTGAACGCGCCAACCGGGGTTGCTGATATCGACCGGCACCTCGAATTCACCTGCGAACTCACCGGCGGCGACGATCCCCTCCTGGCGGGATCCCTCGGGCTGCTGGACTCCGGCACGCCGCCTTCGACCGGGCGTTGGACGCTGATCGTCCGTGCTCGCGCGCGCAGTGCGCAGACCATCAACAGCGTGGTGACAGCGGTTTCCGATACGGCCGAATCCAATACGAGCAACAACCAGGCGGTGGACATGGTTTCGGTGCTAAACACCGCCGACCTGGAGATCACGAAGACCGCGACATCCGGTCCAGTTATCCCCGGGGACACGATCATGTATGACATCACCGTGACCAATCTTGGGCCCTCTCCAGCGGCGGACGTGGTCATCCAGGACAACCTGCCCGCGGGCGTTGAGGTGGTGAGTGTCAGCGGCTTGAGGCCCGGCGGCGGCGCTGCCGCATGCGTTGGCGGCACCCCGGGGAATCCATTGGATCCCGCAACGTGCTTCCTGGGCACGGTTCTCGCGGGCGAGAGCGGCTCCATGTCCATCGAAGTGCGCGTGGGCGGTGATATCCCGCTGGATCCCTTGACGGGCGATCGCATTCTTCACAATGCCGCGCGCGTGTCGAGCGCCACGTTCGACCCGGTCAATGCAAACAACCTTGCGGGCACCTTCACGACGGTTGAGTGCGCGATTCTTGCTGCGCCGACTGGCTTGACCGCAAGCGACGGCACCGAATTCCACTCCGTCATTCTGACCTGGGACGCAGTGCCCGGCGCGGTCGAGTATGCCGTGTACCGGAATAGCATCAACGATTTCGGCACGGCGGACCGCCTTGCGACCGTCGTGGGGACCACGTATGTGGATCTGGAACCGTTCACCACGGGCGGATTCCTGAGCTGCAACCAGGGCAACCTCGTGGAGTTCACGTACTGGGTCACCGCCGTGAACACCTGCGGAGAAAGCGACCCCAGCGCGCCGGATGTGGGATTCGAGAATCCGGCCAAATCGGCTTCGCTCGTTCCGAGCACGGAACAGGCCGGTGACCTCGCGGTGATCGGCGGACTTCTCATGGCCCTGGCGCTCTTCCGCGTGCGGCAAGTCCGTAGATCCGCATAATCGCAGTGTTCGTATCGACTCCGGGCTCCGGCAGGCCATGCGCCCGCCGGAGCCCGGTTTGGGTTCGGGGTTGACAAAGACGTTGCCCAATTTGCCTCCGGCCCGGGCCTTATGCTAGGCTACGTTGTTTGTTTTCAACGCCCGCGCGTTTCGAATTCACGTCTTATCCGGGATCGATGGAAGTGGGGTAGAAAGGGGTAATCGTTGTGAGAAGGCCGCTTGTAGCTGGGAACTGGAAGATGAACCACCTCGTGGGGACGGCGGTGGAGACGGCGAATGCGCTGAAGGCGCTGGTTGCGGACGTGGATTCCGCGGATATCGTCATCTGCCCGGTGTTTACGGCGTTGGACGCGGTTGGGAAGGCCCTGGCGGGGTCGAACATCCAGTTGGGCGCTCAGAACTGCTACCTCAAGGAGAGCGGGGCGTATACGGGCGAGATTTCGCCGCAGATGTTGCTGGACGTGGGTTGCGCGTGGACGATTGTCGGCCACAGCGAGCGGCGTCAGTATTTCGGCGAGACGGACGAGGTCCTGAATCAGAAATTGAAGTTCGCGCTGGGCGCGGGGTTGAAGGTGATGTTCTGCATCGGCGAAACCCTGGAAGAGCGTGAAGGCGGCAAGATGAACGATGTGCTGATCCGCCAGGTGACGCACGGGTTGCAGGGACTCGCGGAATCGGATTTCGCGAACCTGTCTGTCGCGTACGAACCCGTCTGGGCCATCGGCACGGGCGTGACGGCGACACCGGATCAGGCGCAGGAAGCCCATGCCTTCGTGCGGGGGCTGGTGAAGGATCAGTTTGGTGCAACCGTCGCGGACGGTTTGCGGATACAATATGGTGGCAGCGTCAAACCGGACAATGCCGCAGAGCTGATGGCGAAGCCGGACGTGGATGGATCGCTCGTGGGCGGGGCCGCGTTGAAGGCGGACAGCTTCGCAGGTATTGTTAAGGCGTCGGTGTAGTATCGGACAGTTGAACGCGCTGGGTATGTCTTGAAGAACATCCCCCTTTATCCCCCTTCAAAGGGGGGAGGGACGCAACGCTTTGCGTTGGGCTGGTTCCGGGACAACGGAGCCTGGCCTGGTCACGGTGCCGGACTTGAGCAGGGCATCGGAAGGGACGCAACGCTTTGCGTTGCGCGAGAGTGACTGGAGACTTCGCTCTGGGACATGCAACGGCGAACGGCACCCGAATCCTTGTTCAGCCAATTCCCCCTTTGAAGGGGGATCAAGGGGGATGTTGTTTTGCGCCGTACGCCTTGGGTAGGAACTTGAAACTCAGGAAACTGGGAGGCAGGAATCGGCAATGTTAGATGCCATTTTTTCTTGGAACACGCTTTGGATCATCATGTGGATCCTGTATCTGCCCGCGTGCATCGGACTCATCGTGATCGTGCTGTTGCAGAAGGGCAAGAGCAGCGGGTTCGCGGGTGCCTTCGGTGTCGGCGGCGGGTCGGAGACGGTCTTCGGACCGCGCGCGCGGAAGAGTTTGCCGGTGAAGATGACCTACGGCATGGCGGCGTTGTTCATGATTCTTTCCATGAGCATGTCGCTGGTGGCGGGCCGGGTGCATCGCGGCGTTGCGCCGGAAGCCGTCGAGGTGGAGGAAACCGCGACAGCGGATCAGGTTTACAACGAACTACTGAGCGATGTGCCCCAGGCGGAATCGACCGGAGCGGCTGAGTCGACCCTCGGACCGGGAGACGAGGCGCCTGCGGCGGAACCCGCGCAAGCAACCGAAGCGCCGGTAGAACCCTCCGAAGAAGCGGCAGCGCCGGAAGCCGAGGCCACGCCGGAACCGGAGTCTGAACCAGCCGAGGCGGCCGCGCCTGCGGCGGAAGAGCCGTCCGGTGAAGCGCCTGCGGAAGAGGCTCCTAACGCCAGTTGACGTGATTCCGTGTATGATGATTTTGTCCCGGCCCAAGGCGCCCAGAAGGCTTTGGGCCGGTCGTTTTTGAGGGTCGTAGACCGAAAGCGAAGAACATCCCCCTTGATCCCCCTTCGAAGGGGGACTAAGGGGGATGTTCGTCGGGCGTATGTTTCGCGTAGTGGCCGAAATTCGATTGGCTTGGCTTCTGGCACCAGGAAGAAAGGAAGAACGCGTTGGACAGAATTCTGATTCGTGGCGGACGGCCTTTGCGCGGGACGGTGCAGGTGCGGGGCGCGAAGAACTCGGCCTTACCGCTCATGGCCGCGTCGATTCTGGCCGAAGAGGCGTGCACGCTCCACAACATCCCCTGCCTCCACGACGTGTTTACCATGGACAAGCTCCTGTCGTCCTTCGGTGCGAAGATCGAGTTCACCGGGCGCTACATGACCATCGACGCGTCGACCCTCGACAACTTCGTCGCCCACTACGACCTCGTGCGGAAGATGCGCGCATCGTTCTTCGTGCTCGGACCCATGCTGGCGCGGTTCCAGAAGGCGCGTGTGTCCTTGCCGGGAGGGTGCGCCATCGGCACGCGCCCCGTCGACATTCACCTCAAAGGGCTGGAAGCGATGGGGGCGAATATCGCGATTGAAGACGGCTATGTCATCGCCGAGGGCGCTCTGAAAGGCGTCGACTTTTCCCTCGACTTCCCCAGCGTCGGCGCGACGGAGAACCTGCTCATGGCCGCCAGTCGCGCGCGCGGCGTGACGCGTCTGAACAACGTGGCGCGGGAACCGGAGATTGTCGACCTCGCCCATTTCCTGAACGCTATGGGCGCGCAGATTTCCGGCGCGGGCACCGATCTGATTACCATTGTCGGCGTGGATGCCCTGGGCGGCACGGAGCACGTCGTGATTCCCGACCGCATCGAGACGGGCACATTCCTTATCGCCGGCATGGCGACGGGCGGTGACGTGACGGTGCAAAATGCGAACCCCGATCACTTGCCCACCTTCCTCAACAAACTCCGCGATGCGGGCGGGGAAGTGGAGGTCCACGGAACGCGCATTCGCGCAGCCGCGAAGAACGGCCTCAAGGGGGTCGATATCACGACGCAGCCCTTCCCCGGATTTCCGACCGACCTCCAGGCACAGATGATGTCCATGCTCTGCCTGGCGCAAGGGGTGAGCGTCATGCGCGAATCGGTGTTTGAAAACCGCTTCATGCAGGTGGCCGAGCTGATCCGCATGGGCGCCGACATTGATCTGGACGGCACTGCGGCCATCGTGCGGGGGGTGAACGGGCTGAGCGGCGCGCCGGTGATGGCGTCCGACCTGCGAGCCAGCGCGGCGCTGGTCGTGGCGGGGCTCAGCGCGGCGAAGGGCGAAACCTCCATCGCCCGCGTGTACCACATCGACCGCGGCTACGAGCGGATTGAAGAGCGTCTTGCCAGCCTCGGCGCGGATATCGAGCGCGTCCGGGACTAGGTGCGCATGGGAAGTTGTATTCTTGGGAAAAATGACGATCACCATTTTTCCAGGACTGGGGAACGATCATGAAAGTAACCGAGATCAAAGACGACGCGACGTTCGCGGCTGTCGTGAAGCGAATCACGGGGAAGAGCGACGATAGCGACAGTGCAGCGAAGGAAGCCGGGAAACTCGCGGCGACGCAGTCCATCGAAAACGACGTGCGGGACAGGGGAGACGCGGCTGTCGCCGAT
>JAHDWY010000162.1 GCA_023384315.1 Candidatus Hydrogenedentota bacterium
CGCGCCGCCCATCGCGGCTGTTTTCCTCTTCGGCATCTTTTTCAAGCGCGTCAACGGCGCGGGCGCCATGGCCGCCATGGTGTCCGGGTTCGTGTTGGGCATGGGGCGACTCGTGCTCGAGCTGAATAAGGGCAGCCTGGGCGACGGCCTGCTCTTTTACATCGCCACCATCAATTTCCTTCATTTCGCCCTCTTGCTCTTTGCGGTATGCACCGGAATCCTGGTCGTCGTCAGTCTGTTGACCCGGCCCGTGCCCAACGAACAACTGCGCGGTCTCACGTTCCAGACGGTTGAAAAAGAAGCCGCCATCGAGGGGATTGAACTCGAGACCAAAGGCAAACGGCTGAACCTGGGCCTTACGGTTGTCCTGTTGATTGTTGTGACTGGCGTTCTCATCTATTTCCGAGGCTAATCCGCGCGACACGAGATCGCGGCGATACCGAATCCATCTCTTGGTACGAATCAACATGAAAGGGGTTGCGTTGTGAAGAGAGTCGACATCCCCCTTGATCCCCCTTCAAAGGGGGAATTGAGCCCCAATCACATCCATCGACAGTACCGCCGCTTCAAGTCCGGTTTAGGAGTTATGGAACGCCCAAGATGCGACGCAATGCGTCGCGACCTCTCCCCCTTCGAAGGGGGATTAAGGGGGATGTTCTTCGGGCTGACGTAGGATCCGCCGTTGTATCCACGATCGTGCTGAGTTATCGCGAGAGTGGTTTTGTACTATCGAGTGATACTCCGTGGAGTACCGATGATGACCGCTGAAGAACGGCGTTTACGCGAGGCAGCAGCACGCAAGAAACACTGGCGAAAGTGGGGACCCTACCTGGCCGAACGCCAATGGGGCACCGTGCGCGAGGATTACTCCGCCGACGGCGACGCGTGGCGCTACGTCACGCATGACATGGCCCGCTCCTACACGTATCGATGGGGCGAGGACGGCATCGCCGGGATCAGCGACAACCATCAGCGGCTCTGCTTTGCCATCGCCTTGTGGAACGGGCAAGACGACATCCTCAAAGAACGGCTCTACGGTGTATCCAACCACGGCGGCAACCAGGGCGAGGATGTGAAGGAATGTTACTGGTACCTTGACGCCACGCCTTCGCACAGTTACTTGAAGTATCTGTACCGTTATCCCATCGACGGGTTTCCCTATGAACTCCTTGCCGGGGAGAGCCGCCGCCGCACGAAGACACAGCCGGAATTCGAGCTGGTGGACACGGGCGTGTTCAACGACGGCCGCTTCTACGATATCCAGATCGAATACGCCAAAGCGGCGCCGGAAGACATTGCGATCCGCATCAGCTTAACCAATCGCAGTTCGGTATCGGCACAACTCACGATCCTTCCGACGCTATGGTTTCGGAACACCTGGGCCTGGACCGAGCGCGCGTTCCGTCCCTCCTTGTTGTTGGAAGATGCTCACACGGTTACGGTGATTCACGACACGCTTGGCCCATACCGGTTCTGGGCGCCGGACTGCGAAGAGATTGTGTTTACGGAAAACGAGACGAACCGGCAACGGCTGTATCAGGCGGAGAATCCAACGGAGCACGTCAAAGATGGAATCCACCGGTACATCGTCCGCGGCGAGGAGCATGGGATTGCGCGTGACGGAGGGACCAAGTGCGCTGCGCGTCACACGGTGGACCTCGAGCCTGGCGCATCGCGAACTCTCCTGCTGCAACTTGCGCGGAGCGATGCCAAAACGGCCACCAAGCAATCTCTGCAACGTTGCATCGCCAAGGCGATTCGCGAGGCCGACGACTTCTACGATGCGGCAATACCGGAGTCCGTGGCGGGCGATGAACGTCGTATCGCGCGTCAAGCATTCGCGGGTATGATTTGGAACAAGCAGTTTTACCACTACGTGGTGGAGACCTGGCTCAAAGGCGATCCCACGATGCCTCCACCCAACCGCAACACTGTCCGCAACGACGATTGGAAGCACGTTTACACTGACGACGTGCTGTCCATGCCAGACAAGTGGGAGTACCCCTGGTTCGCCGTATGGGACTCGGCCTTTCACGCGGTGACGCATGCCCTCATCGATCCCGCGTTTGCCAAGCGCCAAATCGAACTGTTCACGCGGGAATGGTACATGCATCCCAACGGCGAACTGCCCGCGTACGAATGGAATTTCTCCGACGCCAATCCGCCGGTCCACGCCTGGGCCGCGTTTCAGGTCTACCGCATGGAACGCGAAGCCACCGGCAAAGGCGATACGCGATTCCTGGAAGCGGTTTTCCAGAAACTCCTCATGAATTTTACGTGGTGGGTGAATCGCAAGGACGACAAAGGCGACAACATCTTCAACGGCGGCTTTCTCGGGATGGATAACATCGGCGTGTTCGACCGCAGCAAGCCGCTGCCCACCGGCGGCGTGCTTGAACAGAGCGACGCCACAAGCTGGATGGCCATGTACTCGCTGCGAATGCTCACCATGGCCTGGGAACTTACCGGCACCAGCAAGGCCTACGAGGATACGGCCTCGAAGTTCTTCGAGCACTTCCTCTACATCGCCAATGCCATCTACAACATCGACGGCACCGGGCAATCCCTCTGGCATCTGGAGGACAACTTTTTCTACGACCAAATCCGATTCGAGGACGGCCGGCGCGAACCAATTCGCCTACGGTCCATCGTCGGGTTGATACCGCTACTTGCCGTCGAAATCATCGACCACGGAAAACTGAAAACAACTCCCGATTTCGCCCGCCGCATGAATTGGTTCTACGAGCATCGTCCCGACCTCACCGGCAGCATTTCCTGTATTTTTGAGCCGCACGAGGCCGGGCGCTGCTGTCTTTCGCTCCTCAATCAGGACCGGTT
Organism: Candidatus Hydrogenedentota bacterium; assembly: GCA_023384315.1. GTDB lineage: Bacteria > Hydrogenedentota > Hydrogenedentia > Hydrogenedentales > SLHB01 > JAHDWY01. The sequence continues at coordinate 2,839 of JAHDWY010000162.1, forward strand.
GCGCCGCATCCTGCGCGTCATGCTGGACGAACACGAGTTCTTGTCAGACTACGGCATCCGGTCCCTCTCGCGGCATCACCTGGAGCATCCGTACATCTTCGAATCGAACGGGTATCGCGCGGAAGTGAAGTACGAACCGGCCGAGTCGGCCAGCTCTTTCTTTGGAGGCAATTCGAACTGGCGCGGTCCGGTATGGTTTCCGGTGAACTACCTGATCATCGACGCGCTCAAGCGATACCATGCATTTTGGGGACCGCGGTTCACCGTGGAATGCCCCACCGGATCGGGGAACGAAGTGACCTTGGAGGAAGTCGCCAACGAGTTGTCGCGGCGGTTGATACGAATCTTTCAACACGGAGACGAGGGCAGGCCGTTCTGGGGGCAGGACGTGCCGCTCTTTTCCGGCCCCGACTGGAAGGACAAATTCTGGTTCCATGAGTACTTCAACGGCGACACGGGCGCCGGGCTCGGCGCGAATCATCAAACCGGTTGGACCGGTCTTGTGGCAAACCTGATCTGCCAGATGGTCCACTGCCGGGCTTGACACTTCCGTCCCCGATCAGGCGTGGCTCATTTCAGCAGCTTGCGGCCTTCGGTTCCTTTAATACCCGTGATGACGCGCTGGAACGCCTCCTCATCGCTACACGCCGACACGGCTTCCTCACGCGTGACCAGCCCCTTCTTGTACAACTCCACCGCGTACTGGTCGAAACTCTTCATTTCCGTATCTACTTCAATGATGTTGTACAGGCGTTGAATGTCGCCTTCGAGGATGGCGTCGCGCACCATGGGCAGGTTGCAGAGCAGCAGCTCGATGCACGGAATGCGTCCGCCGCCGACCTTTTTCAGGAGGCGCTGGCAGCAAACACCTTTCAGCGTGTACGCCAACTCCTGGCGAATCACATCGCGCTCGTCGTTGGGGAAGTAACTGATAATGCGGTTCACCGTGTCCACCGCCGTCATGGTATGCAGCGTGCTCAACACCAGATGCCCCGTCGATGCCGCGCTGATGGCCGCGCGAATCGTCTCGCGGTCGCGCATTTCGCCCACCAGCACGACATCGGGGTCTTCGCGCAAGGCGCCGCGCAGGGCATTCGCAAACGAGTACGTGTCGCGCCCGACTTGCCGCTGCGACACAATGCTCTTCTTGTCCGAATACACGAACTCGATGGGATCTTCCGTCGTGATGATGTGCGCGTGCCGCGTCGCGTTGATGTGATCGACCATCGCGGCGAGGGTGGTCGACTTGCCGCTACCGGTAACGCCGCATACGAGGAAAAGCCCGCGATGGGCGTCGGCGATATCACGCACGTGGCTGGGAAGGTTTAAGTCCTCAAACGGGATCGGCTCCTCAGGAATGAACCGGATCGCGAGTCCCATGGCGCCCATCTTGATGTAGCCACTGCACCGCAAATACGCGATACCCGCGAGGTGGTATTGGAAGCTGCTTTCTTTTTCGGTCTCCAACTGATCCACCTGCTGTTGGCCGCCCAGTTGGAACACCACTTCGCGCATGTCGTCGGCGCTGAGCGGCGGCAGGTCGAGCGGCTTCAGATCGCCATCGATGCGCATATACGGTGGCGCGCCCGCGCGCAGGTGAATGTCCGAGCCCTTGTTCTGCATCATCTCTTCGATAAGGATGTTGATGTTGAAATCGAAGCGGCGGAACGACTGAATGCTGACTTGCCAGGAGCGCGATCGGAGTGTGTGCGCCGCGTTCTCCTGGACGATCTTGTCCACCGGGGCGAGTTGCTGAATCTGCGTCCACTCAAAAGGCGGTAGAATCAGCGAACACCGGCCCTCGTTGACCTTTACCTGGTTCGGAATACGCGCGGTTTCGAGTTGGCTTCGTATCGATTCGGGTTCGACGCCTTCCTTCAAGGGGAAGTCGATTCGATAATAATCCACCCGTTTGCCAAAATCCTTGGAACGCGCGACCATTTCCGTGTGGTCGGCCTTGAAGTTCAGTTCGACAGGCAGTCCCATTTTGCGGATGACTTCATGAACGCCGGTGCGGAACACGTCAAGGATGGTGCTCCGGGAATTGGTGCCGATTACAAGTGACATGGGAGAGGCAGTCCTCTACTCGATTGGCCGGTTTATCGTAGAAAAAAATCGCGGGAGTCTAGCACCCGGCAGCGCGATGTGTCAAAGGCCGAAGTCCGATTTTCGCAGCTTGGTTGCGCGTTCCGCCCGCCATTTGCTAAGCTCCTCCGGTTACGGGCGTAGACATGAATCTTTTGTTCCTCGCACTTTTCATACGTTAGCGTCGTCTTTCGAAGGAGTCTCCTATCCATGTTCATCGTTCAGGACCTGATGCGCAAGCACCGGCGTTTGTTGTTGTGGATCATTCTCGTCCTCATTGTCGGTCCCTTCGTGCTGTGGGGCGGGTCTTTCGGCGCAGGCTCCGGCGATGACGCGGCCAACTACGGCCCCGAGCCCATCGTATCCGGGGAAATGACCATCACAGCGGATGATTTCCGTCAGGCGCTCTACGCGGAACGGGATCGCATGGCGCAGTTCGGCCGCCAGCCTTCCGTGGAACAGATGATGGCGGACGGCACGGCATTGCGCGTTCTCGAATCGCTGGTTAGCCGCGACATCATTACCAAACAAGCCGCGGCCCAGGGGTATGACATCGACCAGGAATACCTCACCGAGCGTATGAAGGAACTGCCCGAGTTCCAGGATCAGAACGGTAATTTCGATCCCCGGGCCTGGAACGACGTGGTCGAGCGCGGCGACGTGAACTGGAATGCCATCTACGAGAGTCTCAGCAGTCAGGTCGGGCGGGAGCTCTACCTCGAACGGCTCATGGCCTCCGGCCGCGTCCTCGATTCGGAATTGCGCGAGCAGTTCGAGAGGGAAAACACGACGCTGGACTTGCGCTACGTCAAGATCGAGCCCCCCATCGAGCCGACCGACGCAGAGATCCAGGCCACGTATGATGAAAACTCGGATGCGTTCAGCCTCCCCGCGAAACGGAAGGCGGCGTTCGTGGCGATCCCGATTGCCGCGCCGAAGCCACCCCTCGCGGATGAACTCGTCGAACGCGCCCGCGCCGGAGAGGATTTTGCCGAGTTGGCCAAGGAGTTCTCCGAAGGTGATACAAAGGAAGACGGTGGCGACATCGGCTGGATTGCCGAAAGTCTGTCCTTGCCCGAGTATCAGAAAGTCCTGTTCGCGCTTCAGCCGGGCGACGTAAGCGAACCGGTCAAGGGACCTGCCGGCTACTACATCTACAAAGTCGATGAGGAGCGAACGAGCGAACTGAGCGGCCAGCGCGACGTCAAGGCCCGCGAGATCGTGTTGCGCGCATCACTCGACCCGGAGGAAATGGAAGCCCGCCGCGCCAAAGCGGAAGAAATCGCGACGAAGGCACAGGAATCCAAGGACCTCGCTGCCGTCGCGTCGGAATACGGGTTGGAAGTCAAGGAAACGGACATGTTCTCGACGGACTCCCTGACCATCGAGAACGTTCCGTCGGATGACGCGCGTTTCTTCCGCGCCACGCTTTCCGCGGTGGATGAAGGCGCCGTGTCGAATGTGGTGTCGGGCCGCGAGAACCTCTATGTCGCCAAGATCATCGGTTACGAGCCGCCGCAGCCGCAGCCGCTCGAGGCGGTGCGCGAGAAAGTGCGCGAGCGCACCATTGCGGAAATGCGCCGCTCTCCCGAGTATGCGGCGCGGGTGCAGGAAGCCGTCGACAAGATCGAGGAACAGGCCAATTCTCTGGATGACATTCCGGCCATGTTCCCCGAGATGAACGCCACGATTGAGACCGCGGAAGATTACTCGCTAAAAGATTTCAGCTTCGGTTCTGCGCCGCCCTGGATGCCCCGCGACCTTTATGCCGCCGTCGGGGAAAAGGAAGTCGGCGCCCTTGCCGGGCCCCTTACGGACATGGTCGGCGACACCTACTTCCTCGAAGTCGCGGGGCGCACCCCGCCTAGCGAGGAAATGTGGGAAGAGGAATGGCCTGAAGCAGAGAAGTCTATGCGGCGCATGGCGTATGACATGGCGCGCCAGGGCCGGCTCGACGACCGGCTTCGTGCTTTGCGTGAGACCACGCCGTATCCGGTCAATCAGGCGGCCTTTATGGAAGCCCTCGGCCTGAACGAGCCGGAACTCACAGGTGACACGGACGAAATGCCCGCAGAAGACGGCGAAGCTATCACGATCGATGCGCCCACCGTGCAAGTCACCGTGCCCGATCAAGAGGGCGCGGCGAACATCACAACCGAGGTCGGGGTGACGTCCCCGGATTCCGCGGCGCCGGCCGATTCGGAATCGCAGGAAACACCGGCGGATGCGGCACCTACAGAAACACCCCCCGCCCCAAGCGAATAGGATTTGAATAGCACCGATTTTGGAGGCGCCTTGACACTTCATCAAGGCGCGTTTCTCCTGTTGTTGCAGACTATTCCATCAGACTCTTGGGCGAATACGCGCTAGCCACGGAGCATTCGTTTCGAGTTTTGTCATTGGTATTTGTTTCGGATTTCGAGCTTCGGATCTCGAATTTGAGAGTGTTACACTTCCTCTCGAATGCGAGCCAGCAGCATAACGGGGAAAGGGGCGTTCGATGAATTCGTCAGAGTCCAGGCGTGGTTTTTTGCAGTGGTCGGCGGCGTCGATGGGGATGGGGAGCCTCGCAACGATACTCGGGTGCGGTCCCGCGGCAGCGCCCACCGTCGCACCTGGCGAAGAAGGCAAACGCTACAAGGCCGCCTTCTCCAACACGGGACTCCAGTCGACGTGGTGCGCCCACGGTATCGAGACCGTGAAGCGCTGGGGCAACTGGCTCGGTGTCGATATCACGGTCTACGACTCCCAGTTCACGATCGATAAGCAACGCCAGGACATCGAGGACATGGCCACCAAGGACTGGGACTTCGTCGCCATCCAGGCGTACGCCATCAAGACTCTCGAAGAGCCGGTCAAACGGCTGATCGACAAAGGGGTCCCCGTCATCGACTATGACACGCGCATCGTGCCCGAAGGCGAAGAGATCGGTTTGTGGACCTTCATGACGCCGGACCACGAAGGCCAGGCGGAACGCGCCACGGAGATCATCATCCAACAGATGGGGGGAAAAGGGAAAATCGTGCATACCCAGGGCGCTTTGTCCCACACGGGCGCGCAACTCCGCGCCAAGGGTTTTCACAACGTCGTCGCCAAGTACCCCGAAGTCGAGGTCGTCGACGAACAGCCCGGCGACTGGGACATCAACAAGGTCAGCCGCATCTGGGACGACTTGCTCGTCAAATACAAGGATATCGACGGCGCGTTCTGCCACAACGATGACATGGCCATGGCCGCCGTCCAGGCCGTCAAACGCGCGGGCGTCACCCGCCCCATCGTTTTCGGGAGCATCGACGCGCAGGAACAGGGTATCAACGGCGTCCTTAATGGCGACCTCATCTGCTCCGCCATGAACGCCGCCGGACGCATCCACTGGACCGCACTCATGGTCGGCTACTTCGCCTGCGCCA
>JAHDWY010000163.1 GCA_023384315.1 Candidatus Hydrogenedentota bacterium
CTTGAATACTTGAACGGGGAATTGCGCGAGATTCGGGATTTGAACGAATTGGTGTTCACCCTGAGCCTAGCCAATTAGGTACATTTGTGGGGAAAGTTGAAGCTGAATCAGGCGATTCTGTTGTCGCGATTAGATCTTAGGAGACAGGACGATGAATCGAAATACGGTAGGCGTTTTGTTCTTGCAGATCATGATGGCTTCCATGGCGATTGTTGCTTCGTTTTTCTTTGGGGGATATGTGATTGCATGTTTCGATCTCGGTTCAACACAATGCAGTCAATGGGAATACTGCTCCGACGAGGATTGCGAAGGGCATCACATATGTATTCGATATGGGAAACAGGTGATAGAGTTACATAACAAATTCATCTGTGATTCCAGTCCTCCTGGTGGGATACCCGCTGGAGCCGGGTTTGAGCAGTGCGATTACAGTGGTGAACAAGACGTCTGTCGGCGATACACTGGATGCAAAGAGAATAGTTGGTTGCCGTGTGGGGACGATACTAACAAATGCGTGCCGAACGCGACAACATCTACATTCTACTACACGAGGCCCGTGTTCAGCGGTAGCTCTTGTCCTTAGGTTTCGGATTCATTGAGCGTGCGAGAGTTATTGGATGACATTGAGTCAATTTGCGGGGTGTACAATGAAAGGCGTAGGAAGGAGCTTCTTGTATACATTTCTGATTCTTGCGGCCGCAGTCTTCGGTGGTCTGACGATGAAGGCCATGGACTGGGCCAACCGGCACCAAGGCATAGATTTGGGAACGGTATACGCAAAGGGTGACCAATTTGTCTACACGGCGCGTTTTCGAAACTGGGGGCCGAAGAGGCTTCAATTGAAGGATCCGCGGTCGTCCTGTGGATGTACACTTCCGGGTGTGAATATGCTTGAGTTAGGTCCGTTTGAAGTTGCCAGTATCCCGATCGCTATTACAGTTAATGCCGCGAATCCTTCAATCAAGTCTCGCGTACTTTTTACCGTAAACGACTCTGACAACCCAATTGAAATTAGCTTAGTAGGGCAAATTCGACCAGTAATGCCAAGGCGCGTCAACGTTGGTCAGGCATCACGAGGAATGACTGAGGCGGGAGAATTCGTAATTGAATCCACAGACACCGATGAATTGCGGGTTTTTGGAATTAGTCAAGATCCGGAGTATTTCAAAATTCGAATTCGCGATATCGATGGTGAACCACATCGCAAACACGTCATCCTAGATTTGAGAGACGACGTTGCTCCTGGAGCAATCGATAGTCAGTTAGTGTTCCGTACAACGAGTTCTGAAATCAACGCTTTTCAAATCGGCGTAGGCGGTATTGTCATGTCCCCGGTCGCGTTTGAGCGTGACAGTATTTCGATGGGATATGTCATGATGGGAGATGTAGTAGATAAGCATGTGCGGCTATACTCAACGAATGGGAAGGAGTTGACCGTAAATGGGCTCACTTGTGACCTCGAGGGAGTGGGCGCGAGTATCATTAATACTTCTGAGGCGAATTGTACTGTTCAGATTACGGCCACCAGCCAAGACATCGGCATCGGTCTCGTATCCACGAAGTGCCACGCGAGTTGTACAGTTGACGGAGAGACTGTCACAATTCCGATTACGGTCAGAGGTTACGTAACTCAGAGGATCGGGGACAACGGCTTGCCGCAAAGTTCTGATCCAGCGGAATAAGTTCGCTTAATGCCTGATCTCGCAAGGCGAATTCTAGACCTTCTCAGGGCGTGGGCCACGCGAGAACGGAACCCACGCCCCAACCGCTATGAGTACGGAATCCCAACTACTTCGTCGCGGCGACGTACAGTTCGCCGACCTTCTCCCAGTTGATTACATTGAAGAAGGCCGCAATGTAGTCGGGGCGGCGGTTCTGATAGTTCAAGTAATACGCGTGTTCCCACACGTCCATGCCCAGGATCGGCGTTAACCCATCCATGATCGGCGAGTCTTGGTTGGCCGTGCTCAAGACCTTGAGCTTGCCCTTATCCACGCAGAGCCAGGCCCAGCCGCTGCCGAAGCGCGTCGCGCCGGCTTTCGAGAAGTCCTCCTTGAACTTGTCGAAACCGCCCAACTCAGACTTGATCGCGTCGCCGACCGGCCCCGCCGGTTCGCCGCCTGCGTTCGGACCCATGATCTGCCAGAACAACGTATGATTCGCATGGCCGCCGCCGTTGTTGATGACCGCCTGCCGTTTGTCGTCGGGAACGCTCTTGATGTTCTTCAGGATATCCTCAACGGGTTTCCCCTCGAAATCCGTCCCGTCCAACGCGGCATTCACGTTGTTGATGTACGCCTGGTGGTGTTTGCCATGGTGAATTTCCATGGTCCGCGCATCGATATGCGGCTCCAGCGCGCCAAGGTCATACGGGAGGGGGGGTAATGTGTAAGCCATGAGTTAGGCCTCCTTCCTGGGTTGCACGATTGGATACAGTTCACACTGGACGGTTTCCCGCCGCTGAGGGTTGACGCCGTGTATAACAACACAGGACCGCCATTTGTTTCCAGCCCAACGATTTGTGCGAGATTCTTGATCGATCTCACCAGTAACGCTAGACTTTGTCGCCAACCCGGTTCAATTCAATGGAGCGCGATTGATTCATGAGCGAAGTAGTAAAAGTAGCCGAAATAAACGAGATTCCCGACGGCGAAGGCAAAGCCGTCACGCACGGAAAGCACCGCATCGCCGTCTTCAACGTGGGCGGTACCTTCCACGCCATCAGCGACGCCTGCCCCCACGCCGGCGGCCCCCTCTCCGACGGATGGATCGACGGCACCGAAGTGACCTGCCCCTGGCACGGCTGGAGTTTCGACGTCCAGTATTGCGACGAAGACCCGAAGGACGGCGTCTGCCGGTACAAAGTCGTGGTCGAAGGAAACGACGTAAAGGTGGAACTGCCGGAGTAGAGGAGCACGGACCCACACGGACCGGCACGGATAATGCGCCCGGCGCCACGAGGAAGAGCCTTTCCCCTTAGGCCTGAGTTCTACCCACTCGAGCGGCCCAAAGCCATCGCCGTCTTCGCGCCTGTGCCCTTGTGCCCCAGTTGTCCCCCGTGTCCGTGTAGGTCCGTGTAGGTCCGTGTCTCCCGGCAAAACTTCCCTGAATGCCCACGTCGTTCCCCGTGTTAAACTAATGGAAGGAGTCATAGTCGATGACCTTCGTCGTCACCGAACCGTGCATCAAGTGCAAATACCTCGACTGCGTCGAGATTTGCCCGGTCATGTGCTTCCACGAAGGCATCAATTGCGTCGTCATCGACCCCGACGAATGCATCGACTGCGGCGCCTGCGTGGACCCGTGCCCGGTCGAGGCCATCTACTCCGAGCGCGAGGTCCCCGAGAAATGGCGCGAGTACACCTTGCTCAACAAACAACTGGCCCGGCAGTGGCCCGTCATAAGCACAAAAAGGGATCCACTGCCCACGGCCCACGAGTACCGGAATATCGAACACAAACGCGACCAACTCGACAAATCCCCCGGCGAAGGCGACCCAAGCTAGTCGCCAAGCCCCTCTCTAAAACGCATCGCTCCAGCGATGCGGAAAATCCCCCTTTGAAGGGGGTGCCCGAAGGGCGGGGGATGTTCTTCCAGGTTGGCGCGAGGAGGCGGAGCAATGCCAACGGAATCGAGCCTCAAAGATCTCCTCTACGAATCCACCATGCCCTCCGCACCCGAACTCGTGCTGCCCGAAGACGGCGACGCCGTACGCTGCGTCGCCTGCGGCCACCGCTGCTTCATCCGCGAAGGCAAAGCCGGTATCTGCCGCGTGCGCTATAACAAAGGCGGTGAGCTCCGCGTCCCCGGCGGCTACGTGGGCGGACTCCAAGTCGACCCCATTGAAAAGAAACCCTTCTTCCACGCCTTCCCCGGCCGCGACGCGCTGTCCTTCGGCATGCTCGGCTGCGACTTCCACTGCGGCTACTGCCAGAACTGGGTGACCAGTCAGGCCCTGCGCGACAAGGACGCCGTCGCCCTCACGCACATGTGCACCGCCGACGACCTCGTCGAACACGCACAACGCCAGGGCGCGCCCGTCGTTGTCAGCACCTACAACGAGCCCTTGATTACCTCCGATTGGGCCGTAAAGATCTTCGAGATGGCCCGTGCCAAAGGCCTCACCTGTGGCTACGTCAGCAACGGCAACGGCACCCCCGAAGTGCTTGAGTACATCCGGCCTCATGTCGATCTCTACAAAGTCGACCTGAAAAGCTTTAACGACAAGGCCTACCGAAAACTCGGCGGCGTTTTGCAGAACATCCTCGACACCATCGAACGCCTGAAGGCCATGGGCTTCTGGGTCGAACTCGTCACGCTTATCGTGCCGGGGTTCAATGACGACGAAAACGAACTCCGCGAGATGGCCAAATTCATCGCGGGCGTCTCGCCCGATATCCCCTGGCACGTGACGGCGTTCCACCCCGACTACAAAATGACTGAACCGCCTCGGACCACCAGCGAGAATTTGGACCGCGCCTACTACGCCGGCAAGGACGCCGGCCTCCATTTCATTTATCCCGGCAACCTTCCCGGCATGGTCGGCGACCGCGAAAACACCTTCTGCCCCAACTGCGACGCCACCCTCATCCGCCGCCGCGGCTTCTACGTCTTGGAGAACCGCATGGTCGCCGGCAACTGCCCCGACTGCGGAACCGCCATCCCCGGCGTCTGGGAAGACCACGCCCCCCGATCCAGCGACGGCAACGGCTTCCCCCGCGCCCTGCGGATCTAATCCCAGCGCATGTAGCGCAGGCGTCCCCGCCTGCAATTCACGCCCACGATCACGCGGCATCCAGTCCCAGCGCCCTGCCGTCGGCGAGGCGCCCAAATTCGAAATCCGAAGCACGAAATCCGAAACAAATTCCAATGTTCCAAATCCGAAAAAACAAAACTCAGACAAGAACAAAGGACGAAGCTGACGAATCCATTGGTGTCGGACGCTACGTACGGTAGCCCCGGATGGGGCGACTCGAATGTAGCCCGGGGTGGAGCGAGGCACGAGCGGAACCCCGGGTCACGCCGCCGCCCCCACCAAACAGCCCCCGAATGGGGGCGGTAGAACTGAATACTGACTTAGGTTCCACGAACCCGCCCCGCCACGCGCTCCCGCGAAATCGCGTCTCCGACTCCATCCCCCAAAATTGAACGTTTCCGCCCCTGCGCAGTCTAATCTAGGTAAACGGCACACACGCGTGGAAGACCGATGACCTACGACGACCTGATGAAGGGCCTGCCACCCGTCGCGGCGGATGCGTCACGCCCGCGGGGGGAGGAGCAACCCATCGACGCGGACCGCACGCTGGAAGACCTCATCGCACGGGAGTTTCCCCGGCTACAACGGCTTGCGTGGCGGTTCGGCCTCCCGGCGGACGAGTTGGACGACGCCGTGCAGGAGGTGTTCGCGAAGGCGTGGGCGGGACGGGGCCGGTTTCGCGGAGACGCCGCCCTCACGACGTGGCTGACCCGCGTGGCGGTGAACCACTTCACCTCGCGTAGGCAGGGTTGGCTCCGACGAATGCGGGTCTTCCATCGCGACCCGGACCAAGTGGATCGGGCGCCCGCGTCGGGCGGCAACATCGAAACGAACGATGGCTACGAACGCGCGGTCGCCTGCATACGGCAATTGCCGCCCAAGCTGCGGCAGGTCCTCGTGCTGCGGTACCTCGAAGAGATGTCCTGCGCGGAAGTGGCCGAAACCCTCGGCATTCCCGAGGCCACCGTACGTACGCGGGTCTTTCACGCGCGAAAGAAGTTGCGAGACCGCATGGGAGAACATGAATGACGCGACCGGAACCGAAAGCCCCCATCGACGAACGGACCCTCGTCGACTACGCCGACCAAACGTTGTCGCCGGAGCGGCAGGCCGCCGTCGAACGGCACTTCGCCGACCACCCCGACGCCCGTGCGCTGGTGGACAGGTATCGCTCCGACATTGCCCTTCTCCGGAAGGGTCTTGGTGATGTCCCGCCCTCCACGGCGCCCTCGGCGAACGCGGTACACGCCCGCGAAGGCCGCCGCCAAGCCCAGCGGCGCACCATGCGCGCCGCCCTCGTCACCTGCGCGGCCGGTATCGCTGCATTTCTGCTATGGCCGGAGAACGCGGTGGAGCCCGTCACCCCGCAAACCACCCAGACCGAAGCGCGGTTGCGCGAACTGAACGAACGCATCGCCGACCTGGAGCGGCAAGTCGCCGCCCTCCAAACCGATGCGCTCCAGCACGCCGCGTACGCGAGTAGCCTGGACTTCGGCGCAATTGCGCAGGAGGAGTCCGCGGCCATCGTCTACGAGGCGGGCCGGTTCTACGAACGAGACAACCGGAATACCGCCGTGGCCCTGTCCCGCTACCGGGACGTGGTCGACCGGTTTCCCAACACCAGAAGCGCCGCGTTCGCCGCGGAGCGTATCCAAGCGTTGACGCAAGCGCATCAAGACGAGGGATTATCATTATGAGTGCAAGCCGAATTTTGACCGTATGTCTTGTTGCCGCGCTGCTCGTTCCTGTTGCAGGCCTTGCGCAGAACTCCAACGCGGAGGGCGAAGAAGTCCTGGCCCGAATCCATTTCGACCCGCAGACCTATGAACTCTACCGCCCTTGGGCGGACAAATGGTTTGAAGAACTGGGTAAACCACAGGCGCCGCACCGCGATCCGTTCGTGGATGGCGTGCAATTGTACGAAAGAAACTATGGCGATATGCCGTTGGAATGGGTTCGTGCGATTCTGTCAACTGCGGCGACCCAATCGGAAGACGAAAGCGAGTATGTCATAACCGTGTCGCGATCGCTGAGAATCCCGCGAGATGCGTGTTCCTCCTTTCTCGAAAAACTGGTGTTCGATGCCTTCTTCGAGAGAAATGGCTTCGCCGAGGAACAGTGGAATAGCAAGAAAGAAGAGGTCGACCGGAAGATCAAGGAGATTGTAGGCGTCAGCCAAGGTCTTGAGAACGAGCGGCGTGAACTGATTCAGAATCTGGAACGGGACCGGCGCGCAATCTCAGATGAGACACTCCAACAGCAAATCGCCGCCATCGAGGAAGGCCCCAAACTCGAATTGGAAATGAACCTTGCGGAACTGGACGCGCGCCGGGACGCCATCATGGAGAAGTTAGAAGAGGCGCGCAAAGATGCGGACACGGCAATTGCGTGGCATCGCAAAAACGCCGAGGTTGAGTGGGAACTTAAGCGTAAGCGAACCATGCTGGAGCTAGCGGAAAGTATGAAAGCGTCTGGCAACGACGTATCCGCGGACGAATTGGAACAATTAGAAGCGCACGTCGATGACCTTGGCCGCACGCTTGAAGAACTCGAACGCAAAATGCCGCGCGCGGAGCCCGGCAACCTCCATGAATCGCTAAAAGAAATGCTCGCGCAGGCGGAGATTGATTACGCCGGATTCGAAGCGCGGCGTACGGTCCTCTTCGAACAATACGCGTCACTTAAAGAGCGGCTGCAGCAACGGGTTGAAATCCAAAACCACATCGATGAACTGGACTCGCGGCAAGGCGAACTCAGCAACCAAATGGACAAGCTGAACAATGAACTGAATTCCGACGAATACCGGACGCCCCGTCCCGTTATCGAATGGGTGCCCGAACCCGAGAAGGCTGGATCATGAAACCGCGAACAGTCGTACCCTATGGGGTGCGGGCGCTTGCGACTGCTCTTCCTTAGCTGAACTTCGGTCACCTAACTCCGGCGATAGACTGGATGGCATGCGGTGATCCTATAGGCGCCACCTCTTCCTTGTCTTCTGATTGTCTTCGGAAACTGAGCAGAGTTTAACAAAGGCAGCCGCAAGCGCCCGCACTCCAAAGGGCTACCCTGTACGCATGTTTCACGCGAAGTTGTTGATTGACCCAACCGTACGCTAACCTCCTTCCCTGGCCGAGGAAGGAGCCATCCAACTATGCCGCAGCGTCGAAATGTCCTATTCATCATCGCCGACCAGTTCCGGTGGGATTGTCTCGGTGCCGCCGAAAACCCGGTTATCCAAACGCCCAATCTTGACACCCTCGCCGCCGAAGGCGTGCTCTTCAACCGCTGCTTTTGCCAGACCGCGCCTTGTGGCCCCAGCCGCATGTCCATTTTCACGAGCCGGTACCTCTGCTCCACGCGCACCGTGAACAACATGACTCCACTTGCCGACGCCGAGGACAATCTAGCCTGGTTCGTGAAGCGTGGGGGTTACGCCACCGCCATGTTCGGGTACAACGACTACGCCGTCGATCCGCGTATCTTGCCTGACGGAGATCCCCGAAAGTCTTCGCTCCGCTACGACAACGCCTTTCCCGGCTTCGACCACGTCTATCAACACGAGTACCATACGCCC
>JAHDWY010000164.1 GCA_023384315.1 Candidatus Hydrogenedentota bacterium
ACGGATCGAAGGTGCGCGTTGCGCCGCCGGGGATGGACGCGAAATGTATTATCAGTGCACGCGATCCCGTCCAGGTCACGACCGAGATTTTCACCGATCCTCCAGCCCCATTACCGTCAGGCTTGGCGACGTACTCGGTCTATGCGCACATCGTGCAGGACCCGGTTACCGTACCTTCCGCTGTGGATCTGCGCGTCACGCTTGCGCCGGAGCTGGTTGCCCAAGATTATCTGCCGTACTTGGCGATTTATGCCTACGACTCCACAAGCGGCTGGGCGCCACTCGAAGCGCAGGAGGTTAACTACCAGACCCGCACCTTCACGGGCCGCGACCGGGGTCCGCGTACGTATGCTGTGTTAGGGCCTGAGGACTATCGCCCCGGTCCCAATGCGGAATCGCGCATGCGCGTGGCGGAAGTCGTGCCCGAGCAACCCGCTGTCCCATTCATGCCGGAAGTTCCCGAGGTGCCCGAGCAAGCTGCCCCGGCGCCAGTATCTGCCCCGTTGGTCCCTGCGGAGCCGAAGACGGGCCGAGTTTCATCGCCGCTGGTTCCTTCCGAACCGCCCGACCGCCCGACCGTTCCAGAGTCAGGTGTGTCCGCGACCGACCCGCCGCCCCTTGCGGTGGCAGCCGCCAAGGCCGATCCCACGATCCGGCAGGGGGCAATCACTTGGGGTTCGAGCGTGAAATTGCAGCCGCCGGATATGGACGGTCTGATTGAACTGCGGTCCGATGCACCGTTCGGGGTTCGTCTGGTTGCCTACCAGAATCCGCCCGCGCCGTTGCCGGACGGACTTGCGGCGTTTACTGAATTCGTCGCGGCCGACTGCCAATCGCCCGAGGAGAGCGTGAATCTGAAAATACACCTCCGCGTCGCGCCCGAAGTCTGTTCCGCCGACGCGCTCGAACAGTTGTCCTTGTATGCGTTGGAAGCGAATGGAACCTGGATGCCGTTAGGGGAACTCAAGCGTGATCCCGCCCGCCGCCAGTTCACCGCGCCGGATTCCAAACCGCGCATCTACGCCGTGCTTGGACCTGCGGCCTTGCGCACGCAAGCGCCGTCCCCCATGGCCAAGATAGACGTCCCGCGGCCTCAGTAAGAAAAAAGGGGACAGTTGCCATTTTCCTTCCCGGCGCCCTTGCCACTTGCTCAGCAATCTAAAAGGAAAATGGTAACTGTCCCCTTTTTTCTTTTAGGATAACCCTCCCGCGGGCAATTCCGCCCGACGGATGCTGGACCTGGAATCATCATGGATCGAACAAAACTACTCGCATTGCTGGAAGAAGTTTCCACGGGCGCGGTGCCGCCTGCGGCCGCATTGGAACGGTTGCGCGGAATGCCATTCGAAGACCTCGGATTCGCGAAGGTGGACCATCATCGCGGCATTCGGCAGGGCTACCCCGAAGCCATCTTTGCCGCGGGCAAGACCCCGAAGCAGGTCTCGGAGATTGTCGGGCGCATCCGCGCACACGGGAGCAACGTGCTGGCAACGCGGTGTTCGCCGGAGGTGGTTGCGGCCGTGCTGGCGGAGCATCCGGATGCCGTCCACCACGATCTGGCGCGGGCCATCACGGTCACCGTGACGCCGCCGGAGCCGCAGACCGGTTTTGTGGTGGTCGGATGTGCCGGGACGTCTGACTTGCCGGTGGCCGAGGAAGCTGCCGTAACGTGTGAAGCCTACGGGTGCCCCATCAAGCGCGTGTACGACGTGGGCGTGGCAGGCATCCATCGGCTCCTGGGACACCATGAACTATTCCAAAGCGCCAACGCCATCATCGTCTGCGCCGGGATGGAAGGGGCCCTTCCGAGTGTTGTGGCGGGATTGGTCGACGTGCCCGTGATCGCCGTCCCCACCAGCGTCGGTTATGGCGCGAACTTCGGGGGCATCGCAGCCCTTCTGGCCATGCTGAATTCGTGCGCCTCCGGTGTGTCCGTCGTGAATATCGACAACGGTTTCGGCGCGGGCATGCTGGCCTCCATGATCAACCGCATCGCGAACCGCCCCTAATCGGGCGAACGTCCGCCGGACTGCCCTTTTAAAGGGGCCTTCGTCGTTACCCGATACACCGCAGTCACTTGAAAAGACCGGACGGGTCAGGAAGCGGTAAGTCCAGGCGGGTGCGCCCCGGCATCTCTTGGGAAATCCACTTGACGGAGCGTCCATTTGCTGCGATAATGTGAATAAGCATTCACATTAAGTGGGCGAAATGGCGCGAAAGCTCCAGACCGAAATCCGGAAGGAACAGATTGCAGAGGCCGCCCTTGGCGTGGTCCATGCCCATGGATTGCGCGGGCTCCGGATGGAACGGGTCGCGCAACGGGTCGGTATCGTGCCGTCCGCGCTGTATCGCCATTTCTCCGGAAAGCAGGCCGTCATCGACGCCATGCTGGATCTGATTCGCGGTAAACTGGAAGGAATCGTCGCGGCCGCATCGGATGAACCGCTGCCGCCGATGGATCGGCTACGGCATCTCTTACGGCAACATCTCGCCTTGGTTCAGCATTTTCAGGCCATTCCGCGACTCTTGTTCTCCGACGAAGTCTGCGTGGGGAATTCCGCGCGAAAGGCCCGCATCTACGAGACCATTTCCCGCTATCTGGAAGCCGTGGCCGGCCTCGTCCGCCAGGGACAGGCCGATGGCTCCGTTCGCGACGATGTGGATGCGGACACAGTGGCGGTGATGTACCTGGGTTTATTCCAACCCGCCGCGATCCTCATGTTCATGAGCGACGGTGGATTCGATGCCGCGCGGCACATCGATCGCGCGTGGGGCGCCTTCTACGAAGGGATCGCGCCACCGTCTTCAAAAGTGACGACGCATTCACATAATCGCCCACACGCAGGAGCGAAGCGGCCATGAAAAAGCGCATTGTCTTCACCATCCTGGTTGTTGCAGCCATCGGAGCGGCGGCCTACTACTTCGCCTTCTTGAAGAATGGGGAAGAGGGCGTGTTGACCGTTTCCGGCAACATCGAACTCACCGATGCTCAATTGAGTTTCAAGATCCCCGGCCGCCTGGAAGAACGTCTGGTGGACGAGGGGGAGAGCGTCGAGAAAGGGGCCATCGTGGCCCGCCTTGATCCGAAGGACCAGTGGCTCATGGTCGGACAGGCCGAGGCGAATCTTGTGTATGCGAGATCCGTGCTGGCGGAACTCGAAGCCGGCTCGCGGGAACAGGAGATCCGGCAAGCCAAGGCGGCCGTCGAACAGGCCAGGGCCATGCTCGACGAACTGGAGCGCGGGTCGCGTCCCCAGGAAGTGGCGACGGCTGAGGACATGCTGGCACAGGCCAAAGCGGAAGCGGAACGGCTCGCGACCGATCGCAGGCGTCTCGAACAGTTGTACGCGCAAGGCGCGGTCAGCCAACAGCAATACGACGCGGTCCGGACTGCCGCGATCGTTGCGTCGGAACAATACGACTCCGCCCAGGAGACCCTGGACCTCGTCGTAGAAGGGCCGCGCAAGGAGAAGATCGAGCAAGCCCGCGCTGCGCTGGCGCAGGCCGAAGAACGGTACGCGATCGTCCAGGAAGGGCCACGGAAGGAATCCATCGAACAAGCGCGGGCCAAGGTGGCCGTCGCCGAGGAGAGTCTTCGGCAGGCGCAGCAGCAACTCGACTACACAGAACTCATCGCGCCCTTCAACGGCGTTATTCTCAGCAAGTCGGCCGAACCGGGCGAGTACCTCAATCCCGGCACGCCCGTGGTGACCACTGGCGAGATGGATCGGGTCTGGTTGCGCGCATACATCAACGAGACCGACTTGGGCCGCGTGCAGCTCGGCCAGAAAGTTGAAGTCAAGACCGATTCCTATCCGGACAAAACTTATCCTGGCCGAATCGCTTTCATCAGCAGCCAGGCAGAGTTCACGCCGAAGACCGTGCAGACGCACGAAGAGCGCGTGAAGCTCATGTACCGCATCAAGGTCGATCTCGAAAACCCCGCCCATGAACTCAAAGTAGGGATGCCCGCCGACGCCGTGATTGACGTGGCGCCCTGAAGGCCGTTCAACGATGCCACCCGCCATCCGCGCCAAAGGCCTGACGCGCCGCTTCGACGACCTCGTCGCGGTCGAGGGCCTCGACCTGGAAGTCTGTTCCGGCGAGATCGTCGGTCTCGTCGGTCCGGACGGCGCCGGCAAAACGACGACGATTCGCATGATGGCAGGCATTCTCGATCCGACCGAAGGCGACGCGTGGATCGAGGGTCATCACGCGGCGACGGAATCGGACCAGGTCAAAGAGAACATTGCGTACATGAGCCAGCGCTTCGGGCTCTATACCGACTTGACCGTGGAAGAGAACATCCACTTCTACGCGGACCTCTATGGTGTGCCGCGAAATGGACGGGCGGAGCGGTTCGACGAACTTCTCGACTTCAGCAACATGCGACCCTTCAAGAAACGCCGCGCAGGCGCGTTGTCGGGTGGCATGAAGCAGAAGTTGCAGCTCGTGTGCGCCCTCGTTCACACGCCGCGGGTGCTGCTACTGGACGAACCGACGAACGGCGTCGACCCCGTGAGCCGCCGCGATTTCTGGCGCATTTTGTACCGCCTCCTCAAGAACGACGTGGCAATTCTGGTCACGACGGCTTATCTCGACGAAGCGGAACGCTGCAATCGGGTAGCCCTGATGCACCATGGCAAACTGTTGGCCTCGGGTACGCCCGACGACGTCAAGGAGTTGATGAAGGGAACCATCCTCGCGGTGCAGAGCACGAAGGCGCGCGATATCAGCAAGCTCCTTCGCGACCAGCTCGACTGCCAAAGTGTGAACGTCTTCGGCGACACGGTTCATGTCGTCACGAAAAGACCGGAGGAAACGGAAGGAGCGATCCAGCGGTTGCTCGAAACGGAGGGGCTCCGCGCGGAGGATGTTAGCCGCCAGGAAGCTTCGCTGGAAGATGTATTCGTGAGCGTCTTGAACCAAGACGACGGCAACCCATCGGACCGATCCGACCGATCAGACGGATCGGTCGGATCCGCCGGATTGCTGGTCCCGCGTGACCGGGCAAGGAACGGTCCTGCGGTTACCGCAACTGATCTGACCCGTCGCTTCGGCAACTTTACCGCGGTCGACAACGTCTCATTGGAAGTGCCCCGTGGCCAGATCTTCGGGTTTCTTGGGCCCAACGGCGCGGGTAAGAGCACCACCATTCGCATGCTGTGCGGTCTGCTCGAACCGACCGGCGGGAAAGCCAGCGTGTCCGGATTCGACGTGGCCCGCGAACCGGAGCAAATCAAGAAGCACATCGGGTACATGAGCCAGAAGTTCTCGCTGTACGAAGACCTGACTGTGGAAGAGAACATCGATTTCTACGGCGGCATCTACGGCCTGAGCGGCGCGAAACTCGCGCCGCGCAAAAAATGGGCCATAGCGATGTCGGGACTGAACGATCGCACGGATAGTCTTACCGCGCTCCTGAGCGGCGGCTGGAAACAGCGGCTCGCGCTCGCCTGCGCCATCCTCCACGAGCCGCCCATCGTCTTTCTCGACGAACCCACCAGCGGGGTGGACCCGATCAGCCGCCGGCGATTCTGGGACCTCATCTACAGCATGGCCGACGACGGCGTTACCGTGTTCGTCAGCACGCACTACATGGAAGAGGCCGAGTACTGCGACCGCATGGCTCTCATGTACCGGGGGAAGATTATCGCCCTCGGCACGCCCCAGGAACTGAAGACGAACATGATGGCGGACCAGATCCTGGACATTCAGTGCCCGCGGCCCCACGAGGTGATGGATGACCTCGCGGCACTGCCCGAAGTGCGCGAGGTGGCCCTGTTCGGCGCGGGCCTTCACGTGGTCGTAGCCGATGCGGAACCCGCGAAGCAGGCCATCGAAGCGGAGTGCAAGCGGCGCGGACTCAACCTGCAACATATCGAACCAATCACGCCGAGCATGGAAGACGTGTTCGTGTCGCTCATCGAAGCGGAAGAGCGGAAGGAAACGAAAGCGAAGGCGGCATCATGATCAGCGTCCGCCGGCTCATCGCCATCGCCCGCAAGGAGACGATCCACGTCATCCGCGACTGGCGCAGCCTGTTCCTCGCCATCGCCATTCCGATCGTGCTAATCCTTCTCTTCGGGTACGCGCTCAACATGGACCTAGAGAACGTGCCCACGCTGGTCTGGGACCAGTCGCGCACGCCGGAAAGCCGCGAGCTGCTGGCCCTCTTCGACGGCTCACCCTATTTCGCTATCGAGGGTTACGCGGAAGGGTACGAGCCGCTTCAAACCGCCCTCGTCGGCGGGCATGCCATGATCGCCATCGTTGTCCCCAGCGAATTCGCCGACAACGTGCAAGCGCGCGAAGCCGCGTCGATACAGATTATCGCGGACGGCAGCGACGCGAGCACGGCGCGTTTGGCCGTGGGATATGCGAACGGCGTGGGCATGATCTACAACCAGCGATTGCTCGCCGAGCGCATCGCGTTGATGGGCCGCGGTCCTCTCGTCGAACCGATGGTGCTGGAATCCCGCGCCTGGTATAACCCCGATCTGCGCAGCGAAAACGATATCATTCCCGGGATTATCGCCATCGTGCTGATCGTCATCGCCGCGATGCTCACCAGCGTCACCGTCGCGCGGGAGTGGGAGATGGGGACGATGGAACAGCTCATCAGCACGCCCATCCGTGTGCCGGAGATCGTGCTTGGCAAGATTGTCCCGTACTTCGCCATCGGCATGATCGACATTGTCATCGCCATGATACTCGGGCAAGGTTTGTTTCATGTGCCCTTGCGCGGGAATCCGGGGCTGGTGTTTCTGTCCGGCGCGATCTTCCTCATGGGCGCCCTCTTTTTCGGGATGATGCTGAGCATTACGGTCAAGAAACAGGTGCTCGCAAACCAGATGGCGCTCTTTGCCAGTTACCTTCCCACGCTGCTGCTGAGCGGGTTTGTTTTTGCGATCGCCAACATGCCGAAGCCACTCCAGATACTCACGTACATCATCCCCGCGCGCTACTTTATCGCGCTGCTGCGTGGCATTTACCTGAAGGGCATCGGTCTCGAAGTGTTATGGCTCAACGCGCTCTTGTTGACGCTCTACGCGGTCATCATGGTCTTCCTCGCGCACAAACGCATGCGGTTGAAATTGGAGTAGCCATGCTTGAACGCATCCAACGCATGCTGATCAAAGAGTTCCTGCAGATGTTTCGCGACGTCCGCATGCGGCTCATCGTGTTCGTCGCGCCCGTGCTGCAGATGACCATCTTCGCCTTCGCCTTGACTACGGATGTCACGAACATCCGCACCGTCATCCTCGATCGCGATCGCACCCCCCTTTCTCGCGAGTTGATCGATGCGTTCACGGCCAGCGACTACTTCGAGATCGTGTCGGTCGCGAATTCACCGGAAGACTTTCATTTCATGCTGGACTCCGGACACGCTCAAGCCGCGCTGGAGATCCCCTATGAGTTTGAAAGCGATTTGGTTGGCGGACGAACCGCCCATGCTCAACTTCTCGTGGACGGCACGGAGACGAACAATGCCGCGATAACGCTTTCCTATGCGAATCAGATCGCGTCGCAGTTCGCTCAAACCAAACGGTTGGAACAGATGGAGGTGTTGCTGGGGCCAAACGCCATGCCCCCGCCGGTCGATTTCACCACGCGGGCCTGGTTCAACCCGAACCTGGAAAGCGCCTACTACTATGTTCCGGGGTTAATCGCGGTCATGTTGATGGTCGTAAGCACACTGCTCACGAGCATCGCGATCGTGCGCGAGAAAGAGATCGGCACCATCGAGCAGGTCATGGTGACGCCCATCCGGCGGTTCGAGTTCATCATCGGCAAAACGGTGCCCTACCTCATCACCGGCTACATCACGATGACGATCATGTTCGTCATCGCCATGCTGATCTTCGGTGTGCGTATCGAGGGAAGCTGGGTGCTCCTGTACACACTGGCGGGAGTCTACGTGGCCGGCAACCTCGGGCTGGCGCTCTTCATCAGCGTGAGCGCCTCCACGCAACAACAGGCCCTGTTAACGGCCTTCTTCGTGCTCATGCCCGGCGTGTTGCTGAGCGGGTTTATGTTTCCTATCCGCAACATGCCGGAAATCGTGCAGCACGCGACGGCGCTGAATCCCCTGCGCTGGTTCCTCGTGATCCTGCGCGGAATCGTATTGAAAGGGGAAGGGATTGGGACATTGTGGCCCGCGATCCTCTGGCAAACGGGGTTGACGGTTTCGTTTGTGACCCTCGCTGTAGAATGGTTTCGTAATACGTTAAGCTGAACGTCACCTTCGTAAGGAGAGCTTCTTCCAAGGTGGGCGGGTCTTCCGACCCGCCACGCAGGGGGCCGGCTCATCAGGCCGCATGCAC
>JAHDWY010000165.1 GCA_023384315.1 Candidatus Hydrogenedentota bacterium
CGGTCATTGATATTTGTTTCGGATTTCGTGCTTCGAATTTCGGACTTGACCATAGCCCTACCGCCCCGTACCCATCCCTGCCCGCCGGTGTAGGTCCGTGTGCTTCCCCTACACCAACCGCGCGGTCCGGTATTGCCGGGGTTCGATGTTGTGCTTCCGCACCCGGAGCCCCATGATGCGCTCCGTGATGCCGAGGGCTTCGGCGGCCTTGGCCTTGTTGCCGCGTGAATTCTTCAGCGCTTCGATGAGCATCTCGCGCTCCACGTTGTCGAGGGTGGCTTCGAGGGTTTCCTTCATCACCGTGCCCGACGCTTCGGCGGTCTGGAGCGTGGGAGGGAGGTGATGGCCATGGACGACGTCGTCGTTGCTCAGGAGCACCGCACGCTCGATGCAGTTTTCGAGTTCGCGCACGTTGCCGGGCCAGTGGTAGCTCGACAGCATGTCGATGGCCGGCGTCGAAATGCGGCGTACATTCTTCCCCGCCGACTTGCCGGCCTTCTCGACGAAGTGGTTGGCGAGATCGAGAATGTCCGCGCGCCGTTCGCGGAGGGGCGGAATGTGGATCGGAAACACATTCAACCGGTAATACAGGTCCTGCCGGAATGTCCCCACGTCCATGAGGTTCTCGAGGTCGCGGTTCGTCGCGGCGATGATCCGCACGTCGACCTTGATGGTTTCCGTGCCGCCGACCCGTTCGAACTCGCGCTCCTGCAACACCCGCAGCAGCCGAATCTGCATCGTCGGCGCGAGGTCCCCGATTTCGTCGAGAAAGATCGTGCCGCCGTCCGCCAGTTCAAAGCGGCCTTTGCGTTGATTCAACGCGCCCGTGAAGGCGCCTTTCTCGTGGCCGAATAACTCGCTCTCGATGACGGATTCCGGCAAGGCCGCACAGTTTACTTTGATGAACGGCTTCGTCGCGCGCAGGCTGTTGTAGTGGATGGCGCTCGCCACCATCTCCTTGCCCACGCCGCTCTCGCCGCGAATCAGCACTGTCGCGTCGCTCTTGGCGACCTGGCCGATGAGGTCGAAGACCTTCTGCATGGCGTTCGACCGGCCGATGATGTTGGCGGGACGGAAGCGATCCTTCAGCTCGTTCTGGAGGCGGAGATTCTCTTCCCGGAGCCGTTGCTGCTCCTCCATGGCGGCCTGCCGCAGCCGCACCGCCTGGGCGATCATGGACGCGATAATCGCGAGCAGCCGCACGTCCTCGTCCAGCGAGATCTGATCGTCGAACAAGCGGTCCACGCTCAGCGTACCGATGGTCTCGTTGCCCAGCTTAATGGGCACGCAGATGAAGGAGATCTCCGAGCGTTCCAGTTTCTGCCGGGCGCCGGTCTTGTCGAGAAAGGTCGGTTCATCCGAGATCCGCGGGATCGCCACGGCCCGGCCCGTTTCGACGACCATCCCCGTGACGCCTTCGCCCTTCCGGTAGTGGCCCCGCTCCCGCTGGCTGTCGGAGAGGCCATGGGCGGCTTCGATGAACAATTCGCCCGTGTCGCGGTTCAACAGGGTCAGCGTGCCCCGCACCATGCCCGTGTTGTTGGCAATGGCCTTGAGCACCGACCCCACCTCGTCGCGCAGGTCCAGGCTGCGGTCAAGAGTCTGGCTGATTTCGAACAGGAGGGACAACTCGCTCACATCCCGCTTGATGCGGGGGCTGGGGCGCTTGGCGCGAACATTCGATTCGGTCTGTAACATGGCAGAAATTACCCGGTGTGTATGCAATGGATTGAAATCGTACCATATGGTAGGAAAGCTGGTGTGCAAATGTCAAGAACGAAGGCTTCCGTGGTGTCTTGGCTCATTTGACACCAATCCAAACGGATGCGGGATTGGCGCGGACCGGGTTTCCTGAGGTTTACGGGAGGCAACAACCTACTTGGAACCTGGTGCGTCTGGAGACCGGCTCGGGGTACCGATCCCATACCCATTCGGCCGGAACGTGCTCGCCCGTGCAGGAAAATGGAGCGCTAGGAATCAAGCATCCTATCTATGGTTATTACAGAATTCTGGATTTTATGAAATAGGAAGTTCCCGATAGTAGGAATGATTATCATGTATCGATTTGTCGTTTTAAATGCTTTTGCGACAGTACTTTATGAATAAATGGTTTTTCGTTTTAATAATTTTTCCAATAAAACAAGTATTGTCAATGAATTGTCAATAATAATAGGCCTCTAAAAAAACAGTTGCAGATAATCCACTTGCTGTGCATATTAAATCTTGTTTGATGTTCCCGGAATACCGGGATAGTGCATCTTAGGGGCGGTGCACGTGGTTCACACACTCACGGAAAGGAGGAAGCTTCGGCGGGTCAGAGTTGTAACCCACATTTCTGAGAATCTGTGTGACCAGAGAATTGGCAAGTGGAATTAATGTTAATATCCATAATAAGCCACTCAAGACGTCTGAATTTCTAGGGGGAATTCATCATGAAATCGCATCTCAAGCGTAAAGGGTTTACGTTGATCGAGTTGCTTGTCGTCATCGCGATCATCGGTATCCTTGCAGCTATTTTACTCCCGGCGCTCGCGCGGGCGCGTGAGGCCGCACGGCGAGCCTCCTGTCAAAACAACCTGAAGCAATACGGGTTGATTCACAAGATGTTCGCCAATGAGTCCAAGGGCGAAGTGTGGCCTTTGGGCAGCCTGTGGTTCGGGGCATTGAGCAACGCGGCAGCGTGCGACTCCAAGCGCATGGCGGTGTATGCGGCGTGGTACCAGTTGTATCCTGAGTATGCGACTGACCCGAGCATCAACATCTGCCCGTCCAACGCCAGCGCGCCGGTGTATGAGGAAACCGACTTCTCCATCGGCCGGAATAACCTTTGCGGGTGCTCGGCGGGTGCCGTCGCATCCTCTTTGTATGACCCCAAGGATAACCCCTGCACGGGTAAAGAAACGGCTCCTGCGGCTCCGACGTATCCGGGGCTTTCGGGTGCGCGCTACTACGACTGCGCCGTTGACGGCGGCCGCTATTGCGCGCCGTATCTGCACTGCGACATCGCAAAACTCAACGGTTGGAAAGACCTGCGGTCGTACAAATACACGTGCTTTGCTCTGAGCAACGAGTGGTTCCAGACACCGGGCGACTACCAGGCCGTCGGGAATCTCCTCAACCAGAACTCCGTAGCGGGCATGTGGCCGGGTGCACCTGCGGGAACCGATACGACGCCCCTGGTCTGGAAGAATCGAAACGACACCATGAGCTACACGTTGCCGTCCGGAATCAATGCGACGTTCAACCGGCTGCGGGAAGGCGTCGAACGCTACTTGATCACGGACATCAACAACCCGGCCGGTTCGTCGCAAGCCCAGTCTGCGCTGGTCGTAATGTTCGACGAGGCACAAATCAGCGGCGGCGGATTCACGCGCTACAATCACGTTCCTGGCGGCGTCAACGTGCTGTTCATGGACGGCCACGTTGAGTTTGCCCGTAAGGGTGACGGCAAGTGTTGGGTCACCAACGAAAATGCGTACAAGGGCGATCCCGCGCTGCCGAACTTGAAAATTGTGTGGCCGGGCGAGATCAGCTAATCGCGGGAGACTGAGTCGTGAAGACTGTCCGAATACTGATGTGTTTTTCCGTAACTCTGGCATGTGTCACAGTCACTAGTGGCTGTTCCGGCAGCGCGGCGAATCGCGTGGACGAATCGACCCTAACGACCCAAGAGCAAGTCTTCCTTGCGGCCCGGTCGGGGGACGTCGCCAAGCTGCAATCGCTGCTGGCTGCCGAGCCCGACTTGATCTACGCGCGGGGGGGGAACGGAAGCACGCCCCTGCATGCCGCGGCGAGCGCCGGGCAAGATGCGGCCGTGCAATTCCTCCTCGACTCGGGCGCAGATCCCGCGGCCGAGGATGAGATGAATATCACGCCCGACAATGCCGCAGCCGTTGAAGGACACACGAGTACCGCAGAGTTGCTGAGAGAAGCCATGCAGTAAAATCCTAAAGTCGATTTGGGTGGCGCGGCGACCTCGTCGTCGCGCCGCCCGCACTATTCGACCGGCGCATGTGGGTTGCGCGCGCGGAATTCAAGTCCACGCGTGCGTCGTGCGCAACAGTCGCGGAGTCTTGAACCTGGCCTCCGCGGCAAGGGTCGGCGCTCCGGCCCGCTCCGGTCCATTGCCATTCCCGCAGGCGATGGTCCATCCCCGAACGACCGAAAGTAGGTCCCTTTTCCTTCAGAGACGGCTTCTCTCCCCCCGAGAACGGCTTGAAACCATGAAACGCCGGGCAATATCGTCCCGTCATTCCGAGAACTCAAGCGGCGCGTGCTTCGTGTGCGGCGCCGAAGGCGCGCGAGGTATCAGGCGTTTGCGCGAATCGGGCACAAGGACTGAAACAATGACCTCTAATTACTTGTCGAACATCATGCTCCTGTTGGTCGTGCTGGCGATATCCGGCGGCGGCGCGTTGGCCGCCGGCCCGAGCGACCTCTCGGATGCCCGGGTCCTCCGCGAGGTAACTGACCCGGTCGTCGCCAAAGCGTCGAATATGCTGATTGAAGAGATCCGAAACCGGACGGGGATTCGTCTCGAGACCGCAACCGACGTGGCGCCGGACGCGCCGGTGATCATTCTTGGGACTCCCATGGGGATTCCCGGGTTTACGCCGGCCTATCCTTCGGGAGTTGGCGTGCCGACGAAGGAAGAGTCGTACGCGCTGTGGGTGGCGAACGAAGGAAAGGCGCCCCACGTGTACGTCATCGGGTATGACGGCCGCGGAGTTCTCTTTGGTGTGGGACGCCTTCTGCGCGCATTGGAAATGCGGACCGGTGAAATCAAACTCGACCCGTCTCTGCGCGTTGCGAGTTCGCCGGTGAACCCGAT
This sequence comes from Candidatus Hydrogenedentota bacterium, assembly GCA_023384315.1. GTDB lineage: Bacteria > Hydrogenedentota > Hydrogenedentia > Hydrogenedentales > SLHB01 > JAHDWY01. The sequence continues at coordinate 4,832 of JAHDWY010000165.1, forward strand.
TCGCGGCCATCAGCTCGGATACCGCAACGCGAACAACACGTGGGACGCGTGGACCACGCACCAATTCGAGCAGTACATCCGCGACTTGATCGTGTTCGGCGCGAACGCGATCGAACTCATCCCGGACACGGGCGGGAACGACAACAGTCCCCATATGAAGATGGACGTGCAGGCCATGAACGCGCAATTGTGCCGTATCATCGGGTCCTACGGGATCGACGTGTGGACTTGGCACGCGCTCAACGGCGACATGGCCGAACCGGAAGCGGCTCAGAAGGAACTCGAGACGAGCCGTCTCATCTTTCAGCAATTGCCGGTGCTGGACGCCGTGTTCGTCCCCGGAGGCGACCCCGGCGAGACCGCTCCGGTCCACTTGATGCCATTTCTGGAAGAGTTCGCCGCGAACTTGCAGGAGGTCCACCCCGGCGCAGAGTTGTGGGTGTCGACCCAGGGGATCGAACTGGAGGACTGCGATTACTTCTTCAACTATCTCGCCACGGAGAAGCCTGACTGGTTGACCGGCGTGATCTTCGGTCCCTGGGCGAAGATGAATCTCAAGGAAATCAGCGAGCGTACGCCCAAACCGTATCGCGTGCGCACCTATCCCGACGTCACCCATACGGTGCGGTGTCAATACCCCGTGCCGAACTGGGACCGCGCCTTCGCGAATACGCTGGGCCGTGAATGCGCCAATCCGCGGCCCCTCGCGCAGGCCCACATCCACGGGATGGAGGTGCCGCTGAGTGAAGGGTTCGTCACCTACTCCGACGGCGTCAACGATGATGTGAACAAGATCGTCTGGACGGCCCGGGGCTGGGACCCGGACTTGGACGTGAAGGAGATCCTGCGGCAGTACGGACGGTATTTTTACGGCGCGGACTTCGCGGAGGACGCCGTCGCGGGATTGCTCGGGCAGGAACAGAACTGGGTAGGTCCGCTGGCGACTCATCCAGGCGTGGATCAGATGCTGACCCATTGGCAGGCCATGGAAGCGAAAGCGGATGCCGCCACGCTGCAGAAGAATTGGCGGTTCCAGCTTGGTCTGCTGCGCGCGTACTGCGATGCCTACCTGAAGGCCCGCTTGTTGCAGGAGTCCAATGCGGAAGCGAAAGCGTACGCCGAACTGGCGAAGGCGGCCGATACCGGTGCGGCCGCGGCTGTGGATGCTGCGCAGGAGGCGCTGGCCATGTACGACGACAGCCCCGCCGCGCCGGAATTGCGCGCCCAAATCGAGAAGCTTGGCCAACAGCTTTTCGACAGCATCGGCATGCAACTCAGTGTGGAGAAATACGGCGCGAGCGGCATGCAACGCGGCGCCGTCATCGATGGCATGGATCAGCCTTTGAACGATCGGCTCTGGTTGGATGCCCAGTTTGCGGCGATCCGCGCCGAGTCCGACCCCGCGAAACAACTCGCAGCCATCGATCGGATCGTGTACTGGGAAACGCCTGCGCCGGGCGCGATCTACGACGATCTCGGAAACGCGCAGAAGGAGCCGCATCTCGTCCATCAGAAGCCATGGGAAGAGGATCCGGGATTTGTGGAATCGCCGCAGGATGAATTCGCCAACTACCAGATTGAACCGGCGGTGCTGGCAGCTTATAAAGCGCCTTCCGCGCCGTTGCCGGCTGGAGAGGTGCCGCCCCGGCTGTCGTGGCTTGACCAGGCGCAGACGCTATTCCGCACGGACCTGCTGATGCGGTATGAAGGGCTCGATCCCGCGAAGACCTACACGCTGCGCGCGGTGTATCAGGGACGCTTCCACGCGACCATGACGCTCACCGCGGACGAGCAGTACGAGGTGCACGGGCCGGTGAAGTCGCCGGAATTGCCGGCGATCCTGGAGTTCGCGATTCCGGCGGAGGCCACGGCGGATGGCGTGCTCGATCTCCGGTGGAAGGCGATCGAAGGCCGGGGCCCGCAGGTCGCGGAGACGTGGCTCATTCCGAATCCATAGCAAGCAAGTGTAATCGCGGCATCCCTGTTCTTGCCGAGGTTGTGGATTCGCATTGCGTGTCAACGCGAATAAGGTGCCGTGCGTCTTGGAACAACATCGTTGTGCCCTCTTTCCCGTCGATTCGTACTCATAACTTCACGACTTTGCAGCCGGGTCCTGGCTCGAGGCCTTTTGTGGCGTTGCGGGCGTCGAACACGAGGCTTGCTTGCTGCAGGATAGCGGCGTAGTCGAATTGGCGATGGTGCGTGACGATGACGACGCAGTCAAAGTCCGCGACGCCTTCGTTCAGCGGATAGGAAATGTACCGTTCGCCCAGTACTTCCAATTCCGGCACGTAGGGGTCGGCGTAGAAGACGTCCGCGCCGCGTTGGCGCAGGAGGCCGAGAATATCCAGAGCCGGGGATTCGCGGGTGTCGCTCACGTCGGGTTTGTACGCGACGCCCATCAGCAGGATTCGGCTTCCGTTGATGCTTTTCTTACAGGCATCGAGGGCGTTATGAATGCGGCTGACGACGTATTCGGGCATGTTTGAATTGATGGCGCTTGCGAGTTCAATGAACCGCGCCGTATAGTCGATGGTCTTCAATTTCCACGATAAATAGAGCGGATCGATGGGAATGCAGTGTCCGCCAAGGCCGGGGCCCGGATAGAAGGGCATGAACCCGAAGGGTTTTGTCTTTGCCGCGTCGATCACTTCCCATACATCCACGCCAAGCCGGTCGCACATGATAGCCAGTTCGTTGACCATCCCGATGTTAATTGCCCGGAAGGTGTTTTCGAGGAGTTTCACCATCTCGGCGGCGCGCGCGCTTTTCACGGGCACTACCGTATCCACGGCGTGCCGGTACAATTCCGTGGCCTTCTCCGTGCAGGCCGGCGTGACCCCGCCGATAACCTTGGGCGTGTTGCGGGTGGTGTAGGTTGCGTTGGCCGGGTCCACTCGCTCCGGCGAAAAGGCGAGGTAGAAATCGACGCCTGCGGAGAGCCCCGTTTCTTCGAGCCGGGGAAGAACCAACTCCTCGGTCGTTCCGGGATATGTGGTGCTTTCCAGCACAACCAGCATGCCCCGCTTGAGGCGGGGCGCGATCTCCTCGACCGCGCTGACGATATACGAGATATCGGGGTCCATGCTTTTGCGCAGGGGAGTCGGCACGCAAATGCAGATCGCGTCGGCCGAGCCCAGCGCGTCGAAATCCGTGGTGGCCTGGAAGCGCTTGGCGGCGACGAGTTCGGTTATGGACTCTTCCGAAACATCCAGCACATACGAACGTCCCTGATTGACGGCCTGGACTTTTGCTTCATTGACGTCAATGCCGACGACGTCGAGCCCTCCCCGCGCGAACTCGACGCACAACGGCAGGCCCACGTAACCCAAACCAACCACCGCGACGCGCACCTGCCGATTCCTCCCGTGCCTCGATTTTTCCCTAGGTCTCTTGGGGGAAGCATACCCGAGGGTTTACGTCGTCTTCCAGCGGAGCGTTTCCTCGAGTCGCGGTCGCATCTTCCACGGTGAATTGGCT
>JAHDWY010000166.1 GCA_023384315.1 Candidatus Hydrogenedentota bacterium
TGATCGTGCAGCGGGAAATGAAGCAGGCGGGCAACTACCACATACCCCGGCTGCAGGAATCGCCTCCGGGGTACTTCTTCGACGTGATCACCAACGGATTTGGCGTGATGTACAGCTATGCGTCACGTATCGAACCGGAAGACCGATGGGCTATCGCGGCGTATATCCGTGTACTGCAACTCAGTCAGCATGCGAATGTAAACGAACTCCCACCGGATGTGCGGAAGGAATTGGAAAATCCGCAACCGGAACCAACCGTAACGAGTAACGAAGCGAGCCATGCAGCACACTAAGAACGACAATCCGAAATTGGCCCAATTGCAGAATCGAGCCCTGATCGTGGGAATCGCGGGCGTGATCGTCTGTGTCATTGGAGCGTTCCTCGCCGGGAAGGCGCAGTTCTTCGAGTCGTACCTGTACGCCTTCATTTTCTGGAACGGCTTGGGCTTGGGCTGCCTGTCCGCGCTCATGCTTCATCACATGGTCCAGGGACGTTGGGGCTACATGATCCAGCGCATGCTGGAAGCCGGGGCGCGCACCCTGCCCGTTACGGCATTGTTGTTTCTCCCGATTCTTTTCCTGGCAGGGCCTTCGCTTTTCCCGTGGATGCCCGGCGGCCGCCTGGCGGACAGCGAGATCGTACACGAAAAACTGCAGTACCTGAACACGCCGTTCTTCACCGTGCGCGCCTTTCTCTACTACGGCATCTGGCTCGGCCTCATGTACGTATTGACGAACTTTTCGCGAAAGCTCGATCAGAGCGGCGACCAGCGTCTGTGTCTGAAGATGCGCTGGGTCAGCGGTCCAGGGCTTGTTCTATACGTTATAACCATGACCTTTGCCATGACCGACTGGGGAATGTCTCTCGAGCCGGAATGGTTCAGCACGATATACGCGCCCCTGTTCATCGTGGGAAATGGGCTGGCATGTCTGGCATTTTCGACGATCATCCTTTCCAAGGTCGCGAAGGATGAACCGCACTCGAAGGTGATGTCCACGGACTATTTTCATCACCTGGGCAGTTTGATGTGTGGGTTCGTCGTGCTCTGGTCGTACATGTCTTTCTCGCAGTTCCTGATTACCTGGTCGGGAAATCTCCCGGAGGAGATTCCCTGGTATTTGAATCGGCAGAGTCCCGGTCTGAATCTCATCGCGGTAATTCTGATTCTGTTCCACTTCGCGCTGCCCATGTTCATTCTCATGCAGCGCCGCGTAAAACGGACCCGGGGCCTGATCATCATGGCGTTCTGGATCTTCGTCATGCGCTTCGTCGACGTGTACTGGATCATCACGCCGGCTTTCCACCCGAAAGAGGTGGGACTGCAATTCCTCGACATCGCGGCCCAAGTGGCCATGGGCGGCATCTGGGTTTACTTCTTCGCCGCGCAGCTCCGGAAGTACCCGTTGCTTCCGCTAAACGATCAGCGTATGGAGGCCGCCCTTTCCAAGACGGTCGAACACGGCCATCAGGAGGCACTCGAACATGCATGACGAGCACAAACACACCGACGGCGATCCCGGCTATGAAACCCGGGACGTTCCGGGGTCGCTCGTGTTCTGGTCTCTTACCGGACTCGCCATTGTGACCGTGATTTCGGCGATCTTCGTATTCGGGTTCTTTGTATACCTGCGAGCCTTGCCGGACAAAGTGACGCCAACGCCCTCGCCGTTTGCCAGCGACCGCATGCTGCCCCCGACGCCCCGGTTGCAGGCAAATCCGCCGCTGGACCTGAAAGAGTACAACGAGAAGATGGATACGGCGCGTAACGCCTACGGCTGGGTGGACAAGTCCAAGGGCGTCGCGCACATTCCGGTGGACACGGCGCTCGAGATTGTCGCAGAACGCGGGCTGCCGCACGGCGAAGAGAATCACGTATCGCAACCGCTTCCTGCTGCCGCACCCACCGCTGGGCAACCTGAATCGCAACAACCGGCTGCAGACGAAACGGCGCAGCAATGAAGATATCCGCGCAACATAGGACCGTCTTCCGTTGGATAGCCGCGCTGGCCTGCTGCTTCGGCGTGCTGCTTTCTGCCGTGCACGCGCAGGTGCTGAACGCGCCGCCGCCTCCGGAAGTGGGCATCGATCAGAAACTCGACAGCCAGGTGCCGTTGGACCTCACCTTCAATGATGAAGCAGGGAAGGCGGTCCAGCTTGGCGATTTGATGGATGGCAAGCCGGCCGTGCTCGCGCTCGTATATTACGAGTGCCCCATGCTGTGCGGCGAAGTGCTGCAGGGGATGCTGGCGGCTTTCAACGAACTCGAATTCACGATCGGCGACGAGTACCAGGTCATCACGGTGAGCTTCGACCCCGACGAGACCGCTGAACTGGCCGCCATGAAGAAGAAGAACATGTTGGAAGCCTACCGGGTCCCGGAAGCGGGAGACGGATGGCATTTCCTGACCGGTACTCAGGAAAACATAGATGCCATCGCGAACGCGGTGGGCTTTCGCTACCAGTACATGCCCAGCATCGACGAGTTTGCGCACGGCAGTGGCATCATGGTGCTGACGCCGGAAGGCAAGGTTTCACGGTACTTCTACGGGATTGAGTATCCACAGCGGGATCTCCGGTTCGGATTGATCGAGGCAGCCCAGGAGCGCATCGGCACGTTGGCCGATGAACTGCTGCTCCTCTGTTATCACTACGATCCCACGACGGGCGCCTACGGTCTCGTCATTATGCGGACGCTTCGCCTTGCGGGAGCCGTCACGGTATTGGCCATTGCGGCTCTTGTGGGCGGACTGGCAGTACAAGAACGCCGGAAGCGCCGGCGCGAGGCGCGGGACGAGACTTTGGGAACGCCGGCGCCGACCCGATAGCGGAACTCCGCCGTCCCCTCGGGAAGCGGGCGGCGTGTTGAAATAGATTTGAACTGCGTGATTTGGGTGATGAACAGCAAAGTGTTGTAAAGCTTTATGCCAAACGTACAGATAGCGCCAGAGCAGGCCTCGACAATCGCTCCGCAGATTGACTTGGTCCTGTATGTACTCACCGGCCTCAGTGTGTTCTTCTTCTTCGCCGTGTGCGCGGTACTCGTGTTCCTCGCCATACGGTACCGGAAGGGCACCAAGGTCAATCGCACGATCGTCGATCCCCACGCGGGCACGGCCCTTGAGCTGACGTGGACTATCATCCCGACGATCATGGCCATCGCCATGTTCTTCTGGGCGACCGTCGTGTTCTTCCAGTACTCGCGGATTCCCGACGACGCCATGGAGGTGTTGGTCACCGGCAAACAGTGGATGTGGAAAATCCAACATCCCAACGGCAAGCGTGAGATTAACGAGCTGCACGTTCCGGTAGGCGTGCCCGTGAAACTGACGATGACGTCGGAAGACGTGATTCACAGTTTCTTCGTCCCGGCCTTCCGGGTCAAGCGCGACGTGTTGCCGGGCCGGTACAGCAACTTGTGGTTCGAACCGACGAAGACCGGAACCTACCACCTGTTCTGCGCCGAGTACTGCGGCACCGACCACTCTCGCATGGTTGGTCAGGTTGTTGTGATGGAGCCGGAAGACTATCAGCGCTGGCTTGCCGGCGAGTTTACCGCAGTTCCCGCAGCGTCCGCCGGAGAGCAGCTCTTCACGAAGCTCGGTTGCGTGACGTGCCACGAGGGCAACAGTCCCCGCGGTCCGGCGTTGAAGGACGTCTTCGGCAAGGAAGTGCAGCTTCAGACGGGCGAAATCGTGCTGGCCGACGAGGACTACATCCGCGAGTCCATTCTAAATCCCCAGGCGAAGTTGGTCGCCGGCTATCCGCCGTTGATGCCCACCTTCCAGAACCAGATTAAAGAGCAGGATATCTTCACCTTGATTAACTACATCAAGTCGATGAAGGACGACCAAGAGAGTGGTAGCCAATCATGAGTACTATAGCCGCCCGTCCCGAATCCGCATTGATGCCAAAGCGCCACTATGCGAACGTCAAGCACAGCGTGGCCTCCTGGCTGCTCACGACGGACCATAAGCGGATCGCGATCCTCTATCTGATCTCCATCACGGTGTTCTTCGCCGTGGGCGGATTCTTCGCGTCCATGATTCGCCTCGAATTGCTGACTCCCAAGGGCGACTTGTTTGACGGCGACACCTACAACAAGATGTTTACGCTTCACGGGATCATCATGATCTTCTTCTTCCTGATCCCGTCGATCCCGGCGGTCTTGGGAAACTTTCTGATTCCCCTCATGGTCGGCGCGAAAGACCTCGCGTTTCCGAAGATCAACCTCTTGAGCTGGTACCTCTATATCATCGGCGGGTTGCTCGCGGTCTGGGCCCTGGTCAAGGGCGGTGTGGACACCGGCTGGACCTTCTACACGCCCTACAGCAGCACCTACGCCAAGACCGAAGTCTTCCTCGCGGTCAGCGCCGCGTTCATCGCAGGGTTCTCTTCGATTCTGACCGGGCTGAACTTCATCGTGACTATTCACAAGATGCGCGCGCCGGGCTTGACCTGGTTCCGGTTGCCGCTCTTCGTGTGGGCCCATTACGCGACAAGCCTGATTCAGATACTCGGCACGCCGGTTGTCGCAATCACGCTTGTGCTTGTCGGTGTGGAACGCATCTGGGGCAAGGGGATCTTCGATCCCAGTCTCGGCGGCGATCCGGTGCTGTTTCAGCACCTGTTCTGGTTCTACTCGCATCCGGCCGTGTACATCATGATTCTGCCGGGCATGGGCGTCATCAGCGAAGTCATTACCTGCTTCTCGCGGAAGCGCATATTCGGCTACGAATTCATCGCCTTTTCGAGTCTGGCCATCGCCATCGTCGGCTTCCTCGTCTGGGGCCACCACATGTTCGTCAGCACCCAGTCCACCTACGCCGGCATGGTCTTTTCGTTCCTGACCTTCCTGGTTGCGGTTCCCTCGGCCATTAAGGTGTTCAACTGGACAGCGACCTTGTACAAGGGCGAGATTACCTTCGAAGCGCCCATGCTGTACGCCTTCGGCTTCATCGGTCTGTTCACCATCGGCGGCCTGACGGGCCTCTTCCTCGGCGCCATGGCGACCGACATCCATTTCCATGACACGTATTTCGTCGTTGCTCACTTCCACTACGTCATGGTGGGTGGCATGGTCATGGGCTTCATGTGCGGCCTGCATTTCTGGTGGCCCAAGATGACCGGCCGCATGTACCCCGCGACGATCGCTTCCATCGCGGCGATTATCGTGTTCATCGGGTTCAACCTGACTTTCTTTCCCCAGTTCATTCTGGGATACCTCGGAATGCCGCGCCGGTACCATGAGTATGCGGCTGAATTCCAGGTGCTGAACGTCATGTCCACGGCCGGTGCGTCGATCCTCGGCGTCGGATACGCCATCCCGGGATTCTACTTCATGTGGTCCCTGTTCTTCGGCCCGGCCGCGGGACCAAACCCCTGGGGCGCGAAGGGTCTCGAGTGGCAAACCCAGTCGCCGCCCACAACCTTCAACTTTGACGAAGGCCAGCCCATCGTGGTCGAAGAAGCCTACGCCTATTCCATAGGGGGATCCGAAAGTGTCTCATAGCAGTGATTCTCTGGTAGCCCATCACTTCGAGGACATCGAACAGCAGAACGAGTCTGCCGTCCTTGGCATGTGGCTGTTCCTGGGCCAGGAGATTATGTTCTTCGGCGGCTTGTTCGCTGTCTACCTCGTGTACCGGTTCAAGTATCCGGACGCTTGGGCAGCGGGTAGCACCGACCTCGATATCACGCTCGGTACCTTCAATACCGTGGTTCTGCTGGTCAGTAGTCTGACCATGGCCATGGGCGTGTGGAGCGCGCAAACGGGCCGGCAGAAGAGCCTGATCCGCTATCTGCTCGCCACGCTCGTGCTGGGTTCCACCTTCCTGGTGGTGAAGTTCTTCGAATACAAGCACAAATGGGACTACCATCACGTGCCGGGTCCGAGCTTCAGTTTTCAGAGCGAACACTTTCCCAACGCGGCGGAAAGCAACGTACAACTATTCTACACCCTGTATTTCATCATGACCGGCATGCACGCGCTGCATATGGTCATCGGCGCGGGCCTGCTGATCTGGCTCATCGTGTTGGCGTGGAAAGGCAAGTTTGGCCCCCACAACTTCATGAAAGTCGAGCTGACGGGGTTCTATTGGCACTTCGTCGATATCGTGTGGGTATTCCTGTTCCCACTCTTGTATCTGATTAACCGCCACCACTAGGGCACGGAAGCGGGCGCTGCTACGCGCCCATGGAGAGAATCTGAGTCATGGCACAGCACGTAGTACCGCCGAGCACCTACGTTAAAGTATTCGGTGGATTGACGATACTCATGATACTGACGGTCGTGATGGCCTTCTTCAATCTCGGGGTGCTCAACCCCGTCGTTGCGCTCACCATCGCCATTCTGAAGGCCCTGCTCATCGTGCTGTTCTTTATGAACGTGAAATACAGTAGCAAACTCACCATGATTTTCGTCGCTTGCGGATTTTTCTGGCTCCTCATCATGTTTTTCCTCATCATGCCAGACTATATCTCGCGAGAGTGGCTAACTCCCGCGATCCCCTGGTGACAGCCTCAGCGCGTCCTTTCACGAGGCGGGTTGAATATTCCGTGTAACCTGTCGTCCTTGATCCGCGTCTAAATCCCTGCGTACGCTTGCAGGGACGCAGTTCTGGAATCACATCACAATCCCGCCGGGTCTGGCCAGCCGGACCGCATCCGAGGAGTCTTGCGAAGCATGGTCAAACGCCTCGTATTATTTGTTCTCCCCACACTGATCCTGTTCTCCATCGTTGTCGGTGTCGCCAGCTATGTGGACGGCACGCGCGTGCCCGTGACGAACAGCGCCCCTGCGACGAGCGATTCCGTCGCGACCGCCAACGCGCCAGATGCTGATGCACCGCGCGATACAAACGTTGCCCAGGTCGTTGATGAGCCGGAAGCTCCTCGCGAGTTGGCGACGAAGGCGGAGGATTTCCTATTGCTGGACCACCAGGGCCGCGCACACGAATTGCGCCGGTACGCCCTCGGCGCCAGCGCCATCGTGCTGTATTCCACGGCAACGGGGTGCCCCATCGCCCGGCAGAGCATCCCCAACCTGGAAGCGTTGATGGCCGAATTCGAGCCCCAGGGCGTCGAGTTCCTCCTCATTAACGCCAGCCCGTACGATGACCGCGAAAGCGTCACGGAGGAGTTGCAGGAGTTCGGACAGGACGTTCCCGTCCTCATGGATGAAACCCAGCTTGTCCTGGGCGGACTCGACGTGGAGCGCACCTGCGAGGCGCTACTGATCGATCCGGCGACGTACGACATCGTTTATCGCGGTGCCCTGGACGACCGCATTGACTACACGACGCAACGCCCGGAAGGCGGCCAGGACTACCTGCGCGATGCCTTGACCGCATTCCTGGCGGGTGAATCCGTTCCTGTCGCGTACACAGCGACCAAGGGTTGCCTGATCGACTACAAGCCCCTTCCGCAAGACATTTCCTATGCGAAGGATGTCGCGCCCATCATTGCCGAACGCTGTGTCGCCTGCCACACGGAAGGCAACATCGCCCCCTTCGCCTTTGAAGATCACCGGGACGTATCCGGCCGCAGCAGAATGATCCGCGAAGTGATCCTGTCGAAGCGCATGCCGCCGTGGCACGCCGACCCCCACGTCAACGAGTTCGCCAACGACCGCTCCCTTTCCATCGATGAGACCCGCACGCTGTTGGCGTGGATCGACGCCGGCGCCGAAAAGGATGGAGAGGAGGACCCCTTGGAATCGGTGGCCGCCGAGTCCTACGACGGCAAATGGCGCCTGGGCGAACCCGATCTCGTGGTGGAACTCCCCGAAGTGCAGCAACTGCCCGCCTCCGGCGTCATCGATTACCGCTACATCGACGTGCCGTCCGGACTCACGGAAGACAAGTGGCTGCGCGCGGCGGACGTGCGCCCGACCAACCTGGAAGTGGCGCATCACGTGCTGGTGTTCCTGATCTACCCGCCGGAGCTGCAGGACCAGCAGCCCGACTACGACGGCGGACTCGACGGCTACTTCGCCGACTACCTGCCAGGAACCGTTCCGGAGCCATTGCCGGAGAACACGGGTAAATTCATCCCCGCGGGATCGACGTTCCAGTTCCAACTGCACTACACCGCGACAGGCAAGGAAGAAGAAGACCGCACGAGCATGGCGCTCTATTTCTACGACGAGAAGCCCGAGCGCGAACTCGGCACCCGCGCCGCGACGACCGTCGATTTCCTGATCCCCCCGAACGATCCCGAAGCCCCCGCCGCCGCTTCGCACTATGTGGCCCGCGATTCGCTCC
>JAHDWY010000167.1 GCA_023384315.1 Candidatus Hydrogenedentota bacterium
TTTCGATGGAAAACCCATTGCTCTGCCTGAGAAATTCCTACCGAGTGAAGAGTTTCTTTCATATCACCGAGAACACATATTCAAGAATCAAGGACGCTTATGAATATCAGATTCGAGTATCTCTATCGCGACGCGGAAAGTTACAAGATTTGGGGCGATGTTGTTTTTTTGAATCCGCAGGGTCTGTCTGTCGATTATTTGAACAGGTCCGTAGGGCAAATATTGACTATACCACCATATTTTGTTGCCCAATTGGCCAAAGTTCCAGATCTGCGGAGTTTTCCCTTGGATTCGAACCGGGACCATAGCTGGCATGAAGTATTTGCGTTCCTTGATACGCAAGAGCCAGATAATGATCCTCTTGGTAGAGAGATTGATCGATTTATCGGTCTCCTCCAGAAAGCATCTTGTACGTAGCGATTTTCATCCGTATTCCACTCAACTGCTCGCATGCAGCCAGTCGTCCTTGCATTCTTGAGTGCGATATTGAGTCCACATTAGTCACGGCAACGGGCCAACCTGACCAGAGTCCTGCTGCAACTGCTCGATGAAAAGCGGGTCGAGGGGGATGCCGCGGGTTTGGCAGTCGACGACGGCTTTCCAGGCTTGTTCGTAGTCGCCGCGGCGCCAGTAGGCGACGGCGAGGCCTTTGCGGGCGGAAGCGTTGTCGGGGTTGTAGGCGAGGGCGGTGAGCCAGGTGGTCAGGGCGGAGTCGTATCTCTCGAGTTCCAGATAGCACAGCCCCAGGTTGTAGTAGTCGCTCGACATGCCCGGGTCGAGTTCGATCACGTGCATGAAGGCGTCGGCGGCTTCCTCGAAGTGGCCGAGCTGAAACTGGAGATTGCCGTACTGGGACCAGACGAGGACGTCGTCGGGTTCCAGTTCTGCCAGCCGCGCCAGTTGCGCCGCCGCCGACTCCAGGTCGCCCGTCTCGCGCAAGGCCGCGACGAGATTGCGTAACGTCGTGGCGTCGTTGGGATCGTATTGCAGCGCCGTGTGGTAGGACTCGACCGCGTCGCGGACGTGCCCCGTCCGCCGTTGCGCCAGACCGAGGTTGCAGTACGCCGCCGCATAATCGGGCCGTAGTTCGATGGCCCGGCGATAGGCCTGCGCGGCTTCCAGATACCGCCCGAGGTCGAAGTAGGCGTTGCCGAGATCGTAGTGGGCCTCCGGGTCGTCCGGTGACGTCTGTATCGCGGCCTCCATCCGCGCCAGTTCCGAGACCGGTTCCGCAGGGGTATCAGGCGCTGCGGACGAGTCCGCCGTATGGGCGCAGCCCGTCAATGCCGAGATGAAAACGGCGAGGCAGAGCCAGGCAACAGTCTGCCGGCGACGCGATCGTGTAGACAGCCTTTCCATGCCTTCAGCGTAATGAGCCTTGCGCGCGCAAATCAACGAGGTGTACGGTGGAACGAGGCGTCGCCGGACGCCGGGGAGGGCAGAACGTTGCGAACCGTGACGACGAAGCAGATGCGCGAGGCCGACCGCCGCTGTATTGAAGACCTCGGGATTCCCGGGGCCGTGCTGATGAACAACGCTGGAGCCGCCGTGTTCCGCGAGATCGACCAGGGGCCGGTCGGCGTCGTCTGCGGGAAGGGCAACAACGGCGGCGACGGATATGTCGTGGCGCGATTGGCGCTGCTGGCCGGGTTCGACACGCGAGTGGTGATGTTGACCGAACCCGAAGACGTGAAGGGGGATGCCCGGACTTTTCTCGATGCCTACCGCCGTCTGGGCGGTTTCGTGCGCGTGGCCTTGCAGCCTCGGGATGTCGTCGCGGCCTTGGAAAGCCTCGCGGACTGTGCCTACCTCGTGGATGCCATGTTGGGCACGGGCGTCAAAGGGGAGGTCCGCGAACCTTTCAAGACGGCGATCCAATCCTGGCCGGCGGTGAAAACCATTGCCGTCGATTTGCCCTCGGGCATGAACGCCGACACGGGCGAGATCGGGGGCTGTTGCGTCCATGCGGCGACGACCGTGACCTTGCAGCACCCCAAAAAGGGCTTCGAGAACTCGGCCGCCGAGGAATACCTCGGTAGCGTGGTCGTGGCTGATATCGGGATCCCGGAGGTCTGCGCCGACGACGCGGCGTGGGAGCGGTTGCGGGAGTCGTGGCAGTAAGGCGCACACGGACCCACACGGACCCACACGGACCGGCACGGACTGCGCTTATCCCGTGTAGATCGTTCCCTTTAGCACGGTGACAGCTGCGCCGCTGAGCATGACGCGCTCGCCGCGATCTTCGCACCAAATTTCGCCGCCCCGATTGGAGACCTGCCGCGCGAAGAGCGACGTCTTTCCGAGCTTCTCCGCCCAGTATGGCGTCAACGTACAGTGGGCCGCACCGGTGACGGGGTCCTCATCGATGCCTTGCGCCGGGGCGAAGAAACGGGATACAAAGTCGCAGTCCGATCCCTTGGCCGTAACCATGGCGGCGAAGATGTCCTGACGCTTCAACAGTCCAAAATCCGGTTTCGCAGCCCGAACCTGGTCCTCGCTGGTCACAATCATCACGAGATTCCGGAACGCCAGAACTTCCTCCGCATCCACGCCGACCGCTTGAAGGACCTCCGTGGGTGCCGCGATGGGTGCGGCCTTTCGGCTGGGGAAATCCATCTCGTAGCGTCCATCGGCCTGCTTTACCACGAGACGGCCGCTTTTGGTGTCGAAGGCGATTTCCGGCGACCGGTGGCCTAGTTCCGAAAACAGCACGTGCGCGGACGCGAGCGTGGCATGGCCGCAGAGGTCGACTTCCGTGGTGGGGGTGAACCATCGGAGTTCGTACCCGTTCCCGGTCTTTACGAAGTAGGCCGTTTCCGAAAGGTTGTTTTCGGCCGCGACGCGCTGTAAAAGATTGTCATCGATCCATTCGTCCAGGGGGCAAATCGCCGCGGGGTTTCCGCGAAAGGGGACGGAGGTAAACGCATCGACCTGGTAGACGGGAATCTCCATAACAAAGCTCCTTCAGTTTTTTCGCGGGAAATGATGCACGCGTTCTACCGCGATTCAATGCGCACCGATAACAATCGAATCCGGAATCTGGCGCGCGCCGCCTGGTGTTTGTATTGCAATGCAGGGAACTGGTATCCTCTCAGCTTATCTCAAACGATGGAAGTACTGCGCTCATAAATAGTTGTGAGCAGGCAGGGCGACTTCACGCGATTGCGCTTTGTCGAGCGTGTTTCCCGGCGATGTTAGGTTACACAACCTGCTGTCGCCGTTTCAGATGGAACGAAGCCGTGTAACCTCCGCAGCCCAAGGCTGGTCCAAGTACAGAAAGCGTTCACCGGGGCTGGTTTGGGATGAACGGCTTGAACCAATAGGGCTGCGCCGCTGAGGCGGCGGATTCACGTGGGTATGGAGATTTTTTCATGACACACCAATACCGGGCGGAGCGTGTCCGGATGCCGGCAGAATCAAGTACTACGGGTCCCGCCACCGCGGATTGGGCTGCCCATGGCAGTACGCTGGTGGAACTTCTACAAAACCGCGCGCTTCAGCGTCCCGACCATCTCGCCTATACCTATCTCGAGGATGGCGAAGAGGAAGGCGAACGATACACCTTTGGTAAGCTCGACCGTCGCGCGCGCGCAATCGCCGTGGCGTTGCGCCAGCGGTGCCAGCCGGGCGACCGCGTGCTCATGCTGTATCCTCCGGGACTGGACTATACCGCGGCGTTCTTTGGCTGCCTGTACGCCGGCGTGATCGCGGTGCCGGTCTACCCGCCTGATCCGGGCCGGTTGAACCGCAGTTTGCCGCGACTGAAAGTGGTGGCGCGCGACGCGGGGACCTCGCTGGCCTTGACCGTATCCAGCTTGTACGAAATCTGCAAGGGTCTTGCCGCCTTCGATCCTTATTTTGGCGAATTCGATTGGCTTGCCACGGATTCCGTGCCGGAAGAGCTGGCGAAGGACTGGGTCGCACCGGAAATCGATTCTGGGTCCATCGCTTTCTTGCAGTACACCTCCGGTTCGACAGCCGATCCGAAGGGCGTAATGGTTACGCACCGGAACCTGCTCTACAACCTCGTTGACATGGCTCACCATTGGGATGAGCAGGACGACGTCTGCTTCGTGACCTGGCTGCCGGCCTTTCATGATATGGGCCTCATTTGGGGACTGCTCCTGCCCGTCTACATCCAGGCCCCGTGTTACGTCATGTCGCCGCTGGCGTTCTTGCAGCGACCGTTGCGGTGGTTGCGCGCCATGTCGAAATACAAAGCAACCCATAGTTGCGCGCCGAATTTCGCGTACGACCTCTGTGTGCGGAAGATCACGCCTGAGCAGCGCGCAACCCTCGACTTGAGCCGCTGGGTCAGCGCGGGCAATGGCGCCGAGCCGGTCCGTCCCGATACGCTGGAACGGTTTGCGGAAACGTTCAAACCCTGCGGGTTCAAGTGGAATGTGCTGTGCCCAGGATACGGTCTCGCGGAAGCCACGCTCATGGTGTCCACGACGGCCCGTTTGGAGCCTATGTTGCTGCCCGTGGTGGCCTCGGAATTGGAGCAACATCGCGTCGTGGAGGCCAAAGCGCCCGGCGACGACGTGCGCACGCTGGTCGGCTCCGGCCGGACAAGTCACGACACGCGCGTCCTCATCGTCGATCCGGATTCGCGGTTGCAGTGTTCGCCGGATACCGTCGGGGAGATCTGGGTCTCCGGTACCACGGTGGCGGACGGCTACTGGAACCGGCCCGAGGATACGGAACAGACGTTCCGCGCGACGCTCGCCGATACGGGAGAAGGACCCTTCCTTCGCACGGGCGACCTGGGTTTTGTGAAGAACGGGTTCGTCTTCGTGACGGGTCGCATCAAAGACATGATCATCGTCGACGGGCTCAATCACTATCCCCAGGACATCGAGCGGACCATGGAACTGAGTCACGAAGCGATTCGCCAGGGCTGCTGCGCCGCGTTCTCCATCGACACTGACGGACCGGAGAAGTTGGTCGTCGTGGCGGAGGCGCTCTTGCCGGAAGGAAGCGACGGCAAAGACGTGATCGCGGCCGTCCGCAAAGCGGTCGCCGAAACCCATGAACTGCGGGTGCACCAGGTCTGTTTGATCGCGCCCAAGTCGATCGACAAGACCAGTAGCGGTAAGATCCAGCGGCAAGCGAACCGGGCGCGGTATCTCGACAGCACGCTGGAGTTGCTCGCCCGCGGATAAATTGAGTCGTCAACCGAAGACGCGCACCGGCGAGCCGTGCCGACGTTGCGTCACAGCAATGAATATTTTTGGAGACATGAGGCACGTGAAGACGAAGCAGGCCATCCGGGAATGGCTCCTCTCTCAACTCGCCGCCGAAACTGGCGTTGCCCGCGAAAGCATCGATCCCAACGAGTCCTTCGATACCTTAGGCATTTCGTCGCGGGAGGCTGTGACGCTATCCGGCGACATGGAAGAGTGGCTCGGCCGGAAGCTTTCGCCAACGCTGTTGTGGGAATACCCGACCATCGACGCGCTGGCCGGCTACCTGGCTGAGGATACGGAAGCGGCCCCAGCGATTGCGCCCACGGCATCGCCTTCGTCGAACGAGCCTGTCGCCATCGTCGGGATCGGCTGCCGGTTTCCCGGCGCAGATGGTCCCGGCGAGTTCTGGACGTTACTGACGAGCGGTGCTGACGCCGTGGCCGATGTGCCTGCCGACCGGTGGGACAACGACGCCTATTACGATCCGACTCCCGGAACGCCGGGCAAGATGTACACGAAGAAGGGCGGCTTCCTGGATCGGGTCGATCTGTTCGATGCGAACTTCTTCGGCATCTCGCCCCGGGAAGCCGCGCGAATGGATCCCCAGCAGCGGCTCGTCATGGAAGTCGCTTGGGAAGCCCTCGAAAACGCGAACATCGCGCCGGACACGCTGAGCGGAAGCGCCACCGGCGTGTTCATGGGTATCAGCGCGAACGACTACGCGCGGGTGCAGAATTCCAATCCAAACTTGATTGATGCGTATGCGGGCACGGGCAACGCGCACAGCCTTGCGGCCAACCGGCTGTCGTATTTTCTCGATTTGCGCGGTCCGAGCTTTGCTGTGGACACGGCGTGCTCGTCGTCCTTGGTGGCGGTGCATCAGGCTGTGCAGAGTCTGCGCGCCGGGGAGTGCTCTTTGGCACTCGCGGGCGGCGTGAACGTTATTCTCTCGCCCGAGACGCAGATGATCTTTTCGCACGCCCGCATGATGTCGCCGGACGGGCGCTGCAAGACCTTCGACGCCAGCGCCGATGGCTACGTGCGCGGCGAAGGCTGTGGCGTGGTCGTGTTGAAGCGTCTATCCGAGGCGCAGGCCGACGGCGATCGAATCTATGCGGTGCTCCGCGGTTCGGCCGTCAATCACGATGGCCGCAGCAATGGGTTGACAGCGCCCAACGGATTGGCGCAACAGGCGGTCATTCGTCAGGCGCTTGCGAACGCGGGGTTGACGCCATCCGATATCGACTACGTCGAGGCCCACGGCACCGGCACATCCCTCGGCGATCCCATCGAGGTCGATTCGCTGAAGGCCGTTCTGCTCGAAGGCCGGGACGCGGACCGCACACTGTTACTGGGTTCCGCGAAGACCAATATAGGTCATCTCGAGTCCGCCGCCGGCGTAGCGGGTCTCATCAAGACCGCGCTGATGCTGCACCACGGCGCTATCGTTCCGCACCTTCACCTCAATAAGACCAATCCGCTTATCGAACTGGACGGCACGCCCATTCAGATTCCGACGGCGGGTTCCGCGTGGGAGAAAAGTGAACGGCCGCACCGCGCCGGAGTCAGTTCCTTCGGGTTCGGCGGAGCAAACGCTCACGCGATCGTCGAAGAAGCGCCGGCAACGTTACCGATCGAAGCGAAATCCGAAGTGGAGCGCCCACAGCATGTGCTGACCTTGTCGGCCCACACCGATACTGCCCTCAAAGCGATGGCCCGTTCCTATGCGGATACGCTTGCGAGCGAGCAGGGCCTTCAACTCGCCGATGTGTGTTTCACCGCCAATACAGCGCGTGCGCGGTTCGAGCTTCGGCTTGCCGTGCGCGGCGCGACGGCGGAAGACGTAGCCGAGGCGCTTCGTACTTTCGAGGCTGGCGAAGCCAACGATCGAATCGAAACGGGATCGGTCCGGCCAAGCGAACGGCCGAAGCTTGCCATGTTGTTCACGGGCCAGGGTTCGCAGTATGCGGGCATGGGCCGCACCTTATACGAGACGCAGCCGGTCTTTCGCAACGCCATCGATCGTTGCGATGCGATTTTGCGCGACCTGCGCGAAGTCCCCTTGTTGTCCGTGTTGTACCCTGAGGATGGCGCGCGATCGCCCATAGACGAGACCTCTTACACGCAACCCGCGTTGTTCTCGATTGAGTATGCGCTGGCCGAGCTGTGGCGGTCCTGGGGTGTCGAGCTGGATGCCGTGATGGGACACAGCGTCGGTGAGTACGTCGCCGCCTGCGTGGCGGGCGTGTTCGACGTGGAAGACGGATTGCGCCTCATCGCGGAGCGCGCCCGCTTGATGGGCGCGTTGCCCGAAGGCGGCGCCATGGTCGCGGTGCTCACGGATTACGAATCCGTGTCCGCCGCATTGGGCGAGTTCGCGGATCGCGTATCCATCGCCGCGGCGAACGGACCGAAGAACACCGTGATTTCGGGCGAGGCCGATGGAGTCGACGCCATCGTCCAACACTTCGAAGCGCAAAAGGTCTCGTGCAAACGGTTGACGGTGTCGCACGCCTTTCACTCGCCTCTGATGGAGCCCATGCTCGACGAGTTCGAGGCTGCCGCGCGGCGCGTTACCTATCGTGCCCCGCGAATCCCGGTGGTGTCGAATCTGACCGGACATCTCGTCACGGAAAGCGACGTGTTTGACGCGGCGTACTGGCGGGCACACCTGCGCCAGGCGGTGCAGTTCGACAGCGGCATTCGCGCGCTGCACGAAGCGGGCTACTCGCTTTTCCTTGAAGCAGGACCCGCGCCGGTGCTTTCGGGTATGGGCGTACGCTGCTTGCCGCGCGGTTCGGCAACGTGGTTGCCATCGCTTTCGAAAGGCAAGGAAGACTGGCCGGTCATTCTGGGCAGCGTTCAGAAGTTATTCGTCTCCGGCGTGCCGCTGGATTGGCGCGGGTTTGACGCGCCCTACCGGCGATCCCGCACAGACCTCCCCACGTATCCCTTCGAGCGCGAGCGCCATTGGCTGGACGTCGGCGACCGGCCGGCGCCTCCCGCCACGATGTCCGTTACGCCGACGGCTGCTGCGCCCGCTCCAAGCGTCG
>JAHDWY010000168.1:0-3253 GCA_023384315.1 Candidatus Hydrogenedentota bacterium
CCATAATCCAACTCCGGTCTGTGTCTCGCGCGACGATCTCGTAAGCCCCGTTCATTATGCAGCAAGCGGGAAGAAAAATCCTCGCCATCGTTTGCCCTCGCACGCGCCCGGTCAGTAGATGTCGTGGAAGAACCGCACCATGTGGAAGAACAACGGGGCCACGTAGATCAGGCTGTCGAGCCGGTCGAGAATGCCGCCGTGGCCGGACATAAGAGCGCCCATGTCTTTGATGTGAAGGTCGCGCTTGATGACGCTGATGGAGAGGTCGCCCAATTGCCCTCCGATGCCCACGATGAGTCCGGTCAGGATGCATTCGAGGACTCCGAAGTGGGGGAAGGAAAAGTGGAGCACCCAGGGCAGCGCCATCGACACGGCCAAGGCGCCCAGCGCGCCTTCCCACGTCTTCTTGGGGCTGATCTCGCTGCGCAGCGGGTGTTTGCCAAAGGCCTTGCCGCAGGTGTACGCGGCCACGTCGTTCACTTCCACGGCGAACAGCAGGTACATGAGATAGCCGTAGGCGTGCGTGGAATTGGACAGGAAGATCACGTGGCCGAACATCCACCCGATGTAGACGAACCCCACCACCGCCAGCGCAATCGCCTGCAATTGTCCCTTCACCCGGTTGCGCAGGATGGGGATGAGCAGGATCAACGCGATGACGTACGCCGGAAAGATGGAAAACAGTCCATACCAACCGGGCACGTCGAGCCGCGGATTCGGAACGACGGACACGATACCCACGCCGATGATGCCCAGGTAGACCGCGCCGGTCATGCCCCAATCTTCGTAGAGTCCCGTAGCGCGCGCGAACTCTTTGAAACCGAAAACGGCGACGGCGGTGAAGAAGACGATGGTGGGGATGCGGCCGAGAAAGATGCACAGCAGGAGCAGGGGTATCATGATTAGCCACCCGCGGTACGACGCCCACGGATGGGTCATGTCCTTCTTGAAGCCCCACTTCAGGATCGCGATGGCAAGGCCCGCAAAGACCAGCAAGCCCAGCGTAATCGCCACGTAGATCTGAAAGACTGTGCTGTGGAGCGCCGCGGTGGGCGACATGCCGTTAGTCTCCCTTATGCTTCTCGCGCAATGCGCGCATGATCCGGGCGAGCCGAATCCAGATCGTTTGAAGGCACCCGGCAATAATCGCGAGGTGCGTCCAATCCAGGACCGTCAGCCCGCCGTACTCGATGCGCCCGCCACCCCACCAGAGCAGGCCCAGTGTAATCCAGGCGCCCGCGTGGAGCGTGACCATGCGCCAGGGCTTTGACATGATCCCGCTGAATTCCCGTTGCACACCGACCGCCTGGCCGAAGGTGCCGACGTAGGCGACCAGCAACGCGAAGATGGCCGCCCAGTACCCGCTCTCGATGTGGCACAGCCCGCTGTGCGCCACGCCCACGAAGATGAGCACATCGGAAACGCGGTCGGGCAAATCGTTCAGGATTTCGCCGCGCACGCTGGCCTTCCCCGAGGCGAGCGCCACCATGCCGTCCAGCATGTTCAGCCAGAGGCGCAGGTAACAGAAGCCGGCGGCCGGAATGAGCAGCGCGGGGATCGATCCGGACTGCCAGAAGCAGAATCCCGCCGCGGCGGCCGCCACCACGGAGCCGTAGGAGACCGCGTCGGGATGAATCCCCAGACGCACGCACACGTTTACGGGCCCGTGGGCAGTCGCGCGAAACGCGTCGCCGATCGGTCGCCGGGACGTGGGTTGATAGTCCGACATGTCCGCTATTTCCTCTCAATTTTCGTAGACGCGGTTTCCTCTCCGCCGTCTTGTCGCGTTTGCTTGGTGCCACCGTTTGGCGCGAGCGACGCCACGGCGTCTTCCAGTTCCGACGTAATTTGAAGCGCGGACTGTTTACCCGGTTTTAATTCCGAATACACGCGCGGAGTTCCGATGAACAGGCGGACGCGCCGCGGTCGCGGTATCCACTTGCCCTTGGCCCAGGCGTCATGGGCGCCTTCGATATAGCACGGCACCACGGGATACGGCGTACCCGCGAGCAGGAGGCCGATGCCGGGTTTGAAGGGGTGCATGACGCCGTCGAGCGAGCGCGTCCCCTCCGGAAAGATCACCAGCACGTTTCCCGGATTCGACAACAACCCCGTGCATAATCCGAGGCTGTGTTTGATTCCCACCTGCCGGTCGAAGGGCAAGGCGTTGACGACACCCGCCGCGAAGGCCACGCGCGGCAGGCTCACGAAGAAGTAATCTTGTGCGGCCGCGGGAAAGACCCGGTGCAGTTTGGTCATGGGAAAGGCCATCAGTAGCGTGAACACGTCGAGGTGGCTGCTGTGATTCGCCACGACGACGAAAGACCCCTCCCGAGGCAGGTTTTCGCATCCGGTAACGCGAAACCGGTGATACGCGCGCATCCAGGTTCGTACGAGGGCCATCGCCGCGAGACGGCCGCCGTAGACCAGCATGTCGGGACGCCGGGGAAACTGGCGCAGCCGGTCCGCAAGCGACCGGTCGAGATCATCCGCGCAATGGTATTCCCAAGGTTCCACAGCGGTATCTTCGCGCCCCGATTACACCGTTTCTATCATGCAGGCTACCTTACTGGCGCGAGTGTACAACACGGCTTCCGCACGCCACAACGATTACAGTCGCAATTGTAACGCTTCTAACAACGCTATTGGCCGCTGCCCTGCTGGGCTTGAAGATGCAGTTCCTCGTAAGGCTGGACCACGACGAAGCCGTTCCCCTGGAACGCCATCTGGATCGACTCGCCGCTGCCGCGACCGAAGAAGGTTTTGAGGGACACGTCGGTCTTGAACTCGGGTTGCAGCGTGCCGGACCAGGCGATGGTCGCATTGGGATCGGTGTAAACCGGGTGAGTGCCGTCCACGCGAAGCGTCATGGGATCGTAATGGGACGTGATGGCGACCATGCCGGTGCCTTCGAGGCGCACGTTGAAGAGCCCGCCGGAGAGCATGGCGGCGACCTTCCGCATAAGCTTGATGTCCCACTGGATCGACGGCTCGAAGGCGAGGAGATCGTTGCCGTTGACGTGAATGGCTTCGTTCTGGAGATTCAAGATAATGATCTTCTTGCCCGTGTCCGCCAGGTAGACCGAACCCTGGCCTTCCATCTTGGTGAGCTTTGTGCCTTCGCCGGTGAAGGATCGTTTGAGGAGTTTTCCCACACCGTGTTCGAGCACGCCTTCCCGCGTGAACTTTACGTTGCCGCGGTATGCCACCATCGCGCCGGTCTTCATCCAAACCGTGCCGTTGAGATTGACCT
>JAHDWY010000168.1:3263-8228 GCA_023384315.1 Candidatus Hydrogenedentota bacterium
CGTTCCCGCTGACCGGTCTGTTGCACGAACTCATTAAGCGAATAGCGCGCCATAGCGAAGTTCCTCCCTGGGGGTTGGTTGTGCGGTTCGTCCTTGATGGTAACGGGCGCGGGGAGATGGTGCAATTAGGGAATAGGACCTATGGGACCAATAGGACGTATAGGACGCGTTGGCCGCGGATCCAGATTCCAGGTACAGTCTTCGTGGCAATCTCTTCGCCCATGTCCTGGTCCTATGGGTCCTATAGGTCCTATTCGCGCCCCTCCGCTACTCCCCAAACGCCTCCCCGGCCGTGGTTATGGTGACGCGCGCGTGAAGTGTCGCGCCATCAGGCGCCTCACTCTTGAACTCCACCGCGTTCGCGCCGGATTGAAGCGTGGGCGCGTCTCCGCCGGTTGTGCCGGTCGTAAGCCGTTCGCCGTTCTTGTCGCAGACGAGGTACGCGTTGGGCGGCGTGAACTCGAGCATGTGCCCGCTCTCGAGCGTGACGGGGAACATGACGCGCTGGCCATTCAACGCGAGTTCCGGATTGGAAAACGCCACCGTCTTGTGCGGAATGCTGCGAATCGGCCCGAGGAACACCTGCACTTCCTCGCCCGGCGGAAGGTCGTTCAGGGCGAGGTGCAGTTCGCCGATCTGCCCGTAGTTGAGATGGGCGTGGTACACGGGGTAGGCGAATCCCATGGCCGACGCGAGGTTGTCCTCCCACTCGCTGCGCGGACGCGAATACGGCCATTCGTACTCTTCGATGGCGTAGTCTTCCGTGTCGATCAATTCCACGTACCGCCAACCCGTGAAGTCCAGGCGAACGTAGTGTTCCGTCAACGCGAAGGTCACGTGCTTGGGCGATCGAATCTGCACGTTCAGCAGCGCGCCCTTTCCGTCGCCATGGACCCACAAGCCTAGTCCCCGTCCGCTCAGGTCGACGGGAGGCTCGAACAAACGCGTGACCGTCACCCACGCGCGGTGGCGTTCGGCGTTCTGGTTCGTCGCGGTGATGCAGGCGCTGACCGGCGCGTCCTTCACGGGACTGTCGACAACCGCAAACGTCGCCATGACGTCGTCGTTGCATTGCACCGGACCGTAAGCCGCCGGATCCGAGAAGTCTTCGATCAACGCCGAGTCCGGCGCGTCGTACGGCCCGGCGGAAAGCTGCGTTTCGATGGTGATGCGCGGCGCTTGCGCTCCGTAGGGGTTGTCGATTTCCCAGACATCGGCGCCGCCCGGCGACGCGATGTCGTGTCGCGCAAACACGACCGGCCGGAACGCATAGCCGCCGTCCGGTCCATCCTCGAGGTGGAAGGCCTGCCCCGGGGTGGCGAGCCGGTCGCGCACGGACTGCGGCACCTTGCCGGAGAGTCGCAGCGTCTCGTATCGGTTGATGATCGAACCGAGCCGTTGCTGGTTAAAACTGTCCGGATACGTATTTGGCGAGAATCCCAGTAACAACGATAGGCTGCTGTCCGTGCCAAGGGCCTTGCCGCAGATGTATTCTACGTCCACCGGGAGCGACCGCTTCGGCTGCACGCCGCTCCACGGGAAGATGCCCCACCACCCCAGGTTCGTCGGGAGGAAGTGCTTCTTCCATTCGCTGTTGGAGAGCACGTGGATGTCCGCGAAGGTGTGCGGCGCACGTTGGCAGGCATCCCACGCGCCCATCCGCGAACGCACCGCCCAGAGGTGATGGCCGAAGGTGCTCATCTCCATCAACGGCGCGTTGTCCAGTTGCCGCACCAGTTCATACGTGAACTTGGCCCCGTAGTACCACGCGAACTGGCCGCCGCCTTTCAAGTCAATCACGTCCGAGCCGTCCAGCGCGTCCATGTACATCATGTCGAAGCCGCATTCGTTGTAGGTTTTCGCCGTCTCTGCGATGACCGCGTCGAACAATTCCGAATCGGGGTCCGGGGCGAAAAGCCCGAAACACTCCTTGAGATGGTAGACCTTGGCATCCTTCGCGTGCGCCGCCGCCGTAGTGCCCAGCGCCCCGCGCTGGCATTCGGTAAACGCAAAAGGCGGTTCCTTGGACACGCCGCGAAACACGATTAATTCGTCGTCGATTTGAATCGTCGCGCTGTTGCGATGGTGGAACCCCGTCAGCGGCGACATGGTCTCCGTCGACTCCACAACCGGGACGACCGCGTCGTCGGCCGTGAGATCACCGGCGAGCGTAAACACGGCGTTCTTCGCCAGCCCGGGATCGGGCACCGGCGTTACCCAGGGGGTGTCTTTCGCAATAAACATGGCGTAGGTGTGCAGACCCACCGCGATGCCTGCTTCGTGGAGACGGTCCACGACGGCCTTCAGACTGGCCCGGCCGTTCGGGTACTCCTTCGGATTCGGAGCGTAGTCGCCAAACCGGAACGCGTAGCCCGCGTGCAGGTCGAGCTGATCGACCCCCAGGCCGTTCAACATGGCTATCCAGGAATCGACGGTCTCTTCGTTAACCTTGCCGGAAGTATCGAGGAAATATGACTGGTGATTGATCGGCGCGTCCAGCGCCCAAGGTCCGCCCTTGTCGGAGTTCGGAATCGCGTCGGCTGCGGAGATTGCGTCTTTCAACGCGTCGCGCAACTCATCGGACGGACACGCCACGATCGCCAACGCCGCGCCTTCCATGCCGAGCTGGGTAAAACACTTCGCGCCGGACAACGTCGACGTGTGCCCCGGGATCTCCGCGCAATACGTCTCGAGATTCAAGGCCAGCGGGCTTACTGCGAAAGGTTCTTCCATGGACCCAGCAAGAGTAAGTGGGATAGACGCGAAATGCAGTTCCTGCAACTCATCCGTGGCGCCGCGCAGCGACACCAGTTCAAACTCCAGTCGCCGCGCTTGCGGAGTCACGCGAAACGCCGCTTCGCGATCGCCGTCGCCAAATTGGATATGCAGCAACCCGTCGTCCAGACGCGCCGCCGTCGCCGGACGCGCCGTGTCGTCGATCCAAGTCGCGAAAGGCGTTGCGGCCGCGGTGTTGCAGTGGTCGGTGCCGGTAGCCTTATCGACGAAAGCAACGCTCGTCGCTGCGGTTGACAGCGCGTAGCGAAACGAATCGGTCTCAAATACCAATGGCTCCGCCGCTGCGCCCAAACTCGCCAGAACGATCAGTACTGCTGCCATCTGATTTGTCCCTTCCTCGAAGATGTCAACGCCGTTTCCCTCGCCTTGACGGTAGCACTCTGAGAAGATGATTCTCCACAGCAACCGCGCGCGTCTTCGAAGAGTGGTAGCGAAGCGGAGATTACATCAGCTATAACAGAGCCACATTGCTTCACCACGCGCGTGGAAAGGAAACTTCATGTTGTTCAAGAGACTGCCCCTTACCTATGTGTTGTTGTTTGCCCTATCCGCGTTGCGCGCCCATTCGGATCTGATGCCGCCCACCGTCCGCGAACCCCAGTTTCCGCTGAAGACCCAGCGAATGCTCGTGTCCGACGAACAGATCGCGACCGCGCGGAAGAATGTCGAGTCCTACGACCAGGCCAGGGCCATTGCCGACACCGTCATCAAACGCTCCGACGAGTGGATGGCATGGGACGATGCCGCGTTGCGCGAATTGGTGCCCACGGCCGACGTGCCGCGCGCCTTTAACGTCGGCACGGCGGGATGTCCGCAATGCGGTCAGCAGATCTACGAAAAGGGCGGCACCTATCCCTGGATCATCGATCCGAAACAGCCGTTCAAGGTCACCTGCCCAGTTGACGGCAGCACCTACCCGAGCAACGATTACGCGGCCTTCTATGCATCCGGCCTCAACGATCGCGCGCTCCTCACCGGCGACTTCGCCGATGACGGCTGGGGCTGGCTTGGTCCAAGCGGCGAAAAATACTGGTTCGTCGCCTACGCGAACCACTGGACCTGGCGCAATCACATCATTCCCGCCGCGCAGTATCTCGCGCAGGCCTACGTGCTTACCGGCGATGCGAAGTACGCGCGCAAGTCCGCCGTCCTCCTCGACCGCATCGCGGAGGTCTATCCGAACATGGACCACCACAGCCAATCCCGCTACGGCCAGTTGCAGGAAGCGAACGGCGCGCGGTACGAGGGCAAGATCATCAACCACATCTGGGCGACCGGCGTGCTGACCATGCTGGCGGAATCCTACGATTACGTCTGGGACGCCATTGACGACACCACCGTTTCCGGCAAGACCGGCGAACAGGTGCGCGCGAACATCGAAGCCAATCTCCTGGAAGAGGGCATCGACGCGTACTTCTCCGGCAAGATTCGCGGCAACTTCGGCATGCACCAGAAAGCCCTCGTGTACGCGGCGCTCGCGCGGCAATACGGCAAGCAGGACGAGTGGCTCGACGGCCTCATGAACAACGCAAGTGATTCCTACGCGATGACGGGCCTGAATTACGCGCTCTACAATCTCGTGTACCGCAACGGCGCGCCCTACGAAACGTCGCCGGGCTACAACTTCTCCTGGGTCGTGAACCTTACCACCGTGGCGAAGGCCATGAACCGCGCGGGCTACGACGTGTATGCCATCCCCAAGATGCGCCGCCTCTACGACGCCGTCCTCGACATTGTCAACATTGGCATGCACACGCCGTCCCTCGGCGACAGCGGTTCGGTCTACGGGGGTCTCGTCGGACAGGATGCCTTCGTGTATCAAAACGCCTACCGCGCCTACGAAGACCCGCGATATCTCGCCCATCTGCAATCTTTCGGCGCCGTGGGCGGCGCTGGGTTCACGAGATTCGACACCCTGTTCGATCCGCCCATCGAACCGGAGGAGGTCCCTGTCCCGCCGGTGAAATCGCGTCTGCTCGATGGTTACGGCATGGCGATTCTCAACAATCCCGCGAACACCGTTTCGTTGGCTCTGTACTACGGCTACGCAGGCGGCCACGGCCACTTCGATCGGCTCCACTTCGAACTCTTCGCCAACCGGTTGGTCATGATGCCCGATACCGGCTATCCCGATTTCATGAACGCCTATGTGCCCGGCATCTATACCTG
>JAHDWY010000169.1 GCA_023384315.1 Candidatus Hydrogenedentota bacterium
CGTGGCCTTCGCCCAGGATCCGAATCCCCCTACGATCCGTTCCAATCAGGGGGCTTGGTCCATCCGGCGACAATGGACGCCCGCCGAAACCCAGCACTACGCCAAGTGGGTCGAGAACATCTACCGCATGAAGACCAAGGGGAATGTGGAGCAGCGAACCGCGAAGCTGGAGCGCATTCTTACCGATCCGGAAATGAATCTGCTCGAACAGCCAAGCTTCGCCGGGGAAGGGTGCAACCCCCAGCTGCCCAAGGGAACTATCCGGTACCTCCACGCCGTCACGGACTGCGCGAAGCTCACGCAAACGCTCCCCGCGTACTACGCATACCGCCGCGCACTGCCCTGGATGATGTCGTACGTGAGTCCCGTCAAGGGCGATCCCCGCACGTCCGAGAACAACATCCCCGTAGGATTCGAAAGCAGTTTCACCAGTTCTTCGCCCGACGCGTTCTTCAAGGCCGCGGTCGGTGGATTCGGGTCCGGCAACTACCGGGTGGAGCCGAACAACAAGAACTCCCAGTGGTCGGACTCCGTGCCGGTTGCGGTCAATCGAGAGCATTTGCTCCCGGGCACGATCAATTACACCGACGGGCATTGCCTCATCCTGGGCGAAGTCGACAAGTACGGTGAACTCAAATTCCTGAACGCCAGCACCACCGTGACCAAGGACATCTTCACCTACAACGGCATGAACACTGTCGTGGGAATCACGCCCATGGACCCGAACAACGCGGGCAACCCCTTGGAAGGGTGCTTCCAGGGACTCCGCGTCATGCGCTATCCCATCGCCGAGACGGACAGTTCGGGGCGCGTCATCAAAGTGCGGCGGCGTACGGATGAAGAGATGGCGGAGTTCGGCTTCTCTATCGAGCAGTACAGCCGGATCGGTGACATGGTCACGGAACACAAGATTGAAGAGGACGGTTACACGCTCCAGAGTTTCCATGAATTCATCCGGTACCGAATGAAGACGGTGGACCAGGTGCTGCCCATGCAGTTCCTCACGGAATACACGGACGAGTTGGTCGAGATGTGGAAGGCCCGCGAGACCTTCATACAGGAAGCGTGGGTGGACGTGCAAAAGAACGGCCCTATCGTGTATCCGGAAGAACAACCGGACGAGAATATCTTCCAGGCCTTGGGGCGCTGGGAGACATGGAGTTCGCCGTCGTCCGATGTCGACCGGCGCACGAAGTATTTCTACCTTGCAGATTGGATGGACAACGCGATCCGGTGGTACGAGTCCCAGCCGGGGTTGGTCGATCTGTCGGGGTTTGAGAGCTACAACGTCAAGACCCCATCGGATCTTGCCGTCGCGATCGTGAAGGAAAAGAACCGGCTATTCAACGAGAAGTCGATTCAATACACCAACACGGTCGGCGAAAAGGTGACGCTGACGCTTGCCGACATTGAGAAGCGTTTGTACGACCTGTCCTTTGATCCCAACCATCCGCCCGAGCTTCGGTGGGGCGCGCCGGAAGGCAGCGAAGAGCGGGCGACCGCGAAGGCCACGTATACGCCCGTACCAGACGGATCGCGGGTGCCGATGGAGGAGGCGTACTATCTCCAGACCTACTACCGCTGCGTGGGTCAGCGCGAGACCGAAATCAGTTGCCTCCGTGGTATGTTCACCGTGGGATTTCCGGTGCGCGACAAGTTCGATTCGCAACTCGCAAAATGGATGGATGACGCCGTGGCAGCGGAAATGCTGGCCTCGAACTGACCCAAGCCCTGGAAGTTTAAGTCTACTGCACCACAAGATTTAGGCGTATTAGGCGGTAATCTCTTGTCTTTCATGCGTTTTTCATTTACACTCAAATCAGCTTAGCGGAACGTGGCACCAATTATCGGGGTTCATCGCGGATGTTGACCGTTACCCGTTTCTCCATTCCACTCCTGTTCATCACCAGTTTTTGCGTCGCAGGGGCCGAAGATCCCAATCCACCGTCCATCCACAGCGACCGGGGCGCGTGGCCCATCTGCCGCCAGTGGAACGTGGCGGAGACGCACCATTACGCGAAGTGGATCAACCACATCTACAAAATGAAGTCCGAAGGCACGCAAGAGCAACGCCGGGCCAAGCTGGAACGGGTGCTCACTGATCCGGAGATGAATCTGCTCCTCGATCCGGAGTTCGCGGGAGAACAGGCAAACCCGCAACTTGAAGGCGAGGTCATGCGGGCCATGCACACCATCCTGGATTGCGGAAAGCTGACGGTGGCGCTCTCGTCTTACTACTCGTATCGCCGCGGGTTACCGTGGATGGTATCGTACGTCCGGTCGAGCGGTGGGGATCTTCGAACGTCCGCGTACAATATTCCGCTTGGGGTTTACAGCAGCTTCGACTGCGAAACGGCGGCGGAGTTCTTCGTCAACGCGGTGACGGGGTTCTGCACCGGCAACTTCCGGATCGAACCTTACAACACGAACTCGGAACTGTCGGACACGGTTCCCGTGGCTATCGATCCGCAGTACCTGATCGCGGGCGCGCTCCACTATCTCGACGGCCACGTGTTGATTCTCGCGGACATTGAGGAAACGGGAGAACTGCGATTCCTCGACGCTACGACGGCGGCGTCTCGCGACATCTATACTTTTAACGGCCTGAACGCTGTGATGGGGATTCCCGCCAAGAACTCCAACCGGAACGGGAACGAGTATGCCGGTTGCTTTCAGGGGCTGCGCATTTTCAGGTATCCCATCGCCGTAACGGACGAGTCTGGGAAGGTTATCCGCGTGCGCCGTCGCACGGACGAAGAAATGAAGGAGTTCGGGTACTCCACGGAGCAGTACGACCATATCGAGAAAATCGTCCGGCACCAGAACATTGTGGAAGACGGTGTATCGCTAACCAGCTTTCATGAGTTGATCTTGTCGCGCATGCGCAGCGTGGATCGTGTTTCGCCGGTCGAATTCATCGAGCACTTCGCGGACGAGCTGGTGGATTTATTCGCCATGCGCGAGGAGTTCGTGCAGCAGGGCTGGCAGGACGTCCTCGCGAACGGCCCCATCGCATTCCCTGAGAACAGCCGATCAGAAAACGTCTACGTGGCGAACGGCCGCTGGGGCGCCTGGACCTCTGCCGCGTCGGATGTGGACCTGAGGAATCGTTATTACTACCTGGCCGACTGGATGGACAATATCGTGCGCTGGTACGACCGTCAACCCGATTTTATCGACCTGACGGGACTTAACAAGTATTACGTGGTCGATCAAGGCAATCTGGCGTACGCGCTCATGGCGGAGAAGACACGCATCTTTCACCGGCACACCTTTACCTACACCAATTCAGAAGGGGAACCGGTGGAATTGACCTTGCTCGAGTTGGAGAAGCGGCTTTACGACTTGTCCTTCGATCCGAATCATCCACCGGAATTGCGTTGGGGTGCGCCCTTCGGCAGTGCCGAGTACCGGACCGCTCCGGATATGCCGACGCCGCTGCCGGACGGAACGACGGTGGCCATGAACGAGGCGTACCGTCGCCAGGGATACTACCGCTCTCTGGGGCAGCGCGAGACTACCGAAAGTTATCTGCGCGAGATGTTCACGTCAGGCTATCCTGTCCGCGAGAAGTTTAACGGCCAACTCGCCAAGTGGACCATCACGGCCGACCCGGTACCGCCGCTGATCCCCACTGGAATATCGATTGCCGAGTTGCGCAAAGGCTGGGAAGCGCAGCAGCAGCAGCGCGTGCGCGCCGCATCGCGTCTGTTGGACCATTCCACCGTCGGCGAAGTGAACTGAAGCGTTCCCATTCCTCGGCTCGTCGCAAAGGGGTAGGGGGGAAGCCAGCATGATTCGGAACGCCATGTCATGTTTCCTCGTTGTGGCCATTTGCATTTCCTGCGCGGCCGTTAAGGCGCCGGACGATTCATCCCCACGCAGTTGGTTTCCCACGCCCTCCAATACGAAACCGCGGCCAGATTACTTCAATCACGCCTACGGACCGCACGAACGAAATGTGCTGGATCTTTGGCAAGCGGAATCGGAAAAGCCGACACCGGTCTTGATCTTCTTCCATGGCGGTGGATTTGTTGGCGGCGACAAGTGGACGCTCTCTTCGGATTTGCTGCAGATGTGTCTCAATTCAGGGATCTCCGTGGCGAGCGCGAACTACCGCAAGTCCACCCAGGCGCCATATCCCGCGCCCATGTTGGATGGCGCTCGCGCCGTGCAATACCTTCGGTACCGGGCAAAAGACTGGAACCTGGACCCCGATCGGATCGCCGTCTCGGGAGACTCGGCCGGCGCCGGCATTTCGTTGTGGATAGCGTTTCACGACGACCTACGACGGCCTGGTTCGCATGACAAAGTACTGCGGGAATCTTCACGCGTGAGTGCCGCGTGCGTGTTCGGCGCGCAGTCCACGTATGACCCGCGTGTCATTCGCAACGAGATTGGCGGTCGCTCGTACGAGCATCCAGCGCTGACCATGTTTTACGGAATCACGCTCGAGGAACTGGACACGCCGAAAGCATACCGCCTCTACGAAGACGCCTCCGCGATTAATCATGCAACGCCGGATGACCCGCCGGTTATCATGTTCTATTCGGAAGATCGCGCTCCCCTTCCGCCGGGACCCAACCCTAACGCGGGGCTGTATTACCCCGACTTTGGCAAGCCGTTGGAAGGCTACGGACCGCCCGGAGAGGCCATCCACCATCCCCGGTTCGGCGCACTGCTTGAGGAGAAGCTCGAGCCCATGGGTATCGAGTGCATCCTGCTCCATCGGGACGATTTCTCCGCTACGGAAAATCCCGGCGCCGCGGCGCATCACGAAATGGTGCAATTCCTCCGTCGTCTGTTTAAGATGATGGAGGAAGAATAGGTTGCTTTTGGCGAGTTAGGAGGGGGATATGCGAGTTCATGTACGTGCGTGTCTTTTCGGGGTAGTGGTCGCAATCGCGGCAGCTTTGGCGGTGCCTGTGTCGGCAGAAGAACCGGCTCCGGTCAAATGTCTGATGATGGGGATGGGCCCCCATGGTGATGTAGTTATGACCGATGCCCTTGAAGACATCAAGGCCAACTATCCAAGTGTCGCGATCACGCCGAGCGAAAACATCGAAGATCTGAAGATCGAAAACCTCAGGAACTACGATGTGCTTCTCCTGGTGCAGATCAAGGTCGAAGGCGGGAACCCGCCGGACTACGTCAAGGAAGGGATCATCCAGTTTCTCCAGGAAGGCGGGGGATTGGTGGTAACGCACTTCGCGGTTGCGAACGTTCAGGAGTGGCGAGATTCCATCGACATTTACGGCGCCATGTGGGTGAGCGGAAAGTCGACGCATGGTCCGTACCACGAGTTCAGCGTGGACATTAAAGACGAGGCGCACCCCATTTTGGAGGGCGTCAAGCCGTTCACGACGAATGACGAACTGTATTTCAATCTGCTCATGCGGCCCGATATGAACGTCATCATGACGGCCGACGAGGAGCGGTTCGGGCATACCGTGGCCGAGCCGATGCTGGCCACGCACTACGTGCACAACGCGCGCTGCGTGTACTTCGCGCTGGGCCACGACGTGAAGTCCTGCGAACCGCCCGAGTTTCGGAAGATTCTGGTCCAATCCGTGGAATGGGCCGCCTGCCGGCGGTAGAGCTATCCAATACGGTTCCGAATGGAACGCGGCATCGCCTCAAAACAGGGATGCCGCGCTCTTGTTCTTCGCGATCGCATCTCTGTTGCGCCAGGTAGCAGATATCGATCATGATCGTCACCTGTGATGTCGAGGCCCTCGAGGAGTAGTCGCGTTGGTGTCATCAATTACTCGTACCGTCCTCACCGTTTTGGTCGGCGCAATCGTTTCAGTGCCGGCCGCAACGCGGGAGGGTGCTGGCACGCACCGGGGTCTTGGTATGCAAGACGGAGCGGCCCTTTTGCGCGGCCCGAGATTGGATCCGGTCGCTGGGATCCCGATGCAGCATCCGCGTCAGGAAAGCAAGGTGCAGCTCGAGCAGTTGGGCGTTGCGATGCGGATGTTCGCGGCGGAAAGTCCCGGCCAACAGTACCCCCCGCTGAATGTGCGGGCCGGGGAATTGTCGGTGGAGCCGCGAGCGCTGGTTCCCGAGTACATCACTAACACGTCCCTGTTCGTTTCTCCCGCGCATCCGGAAGCATTGCAGCTAAAGGAGCAGGCGCTGCGGGAGCCGCTGTCCGTCATCGATGACCGAAGTTACTGGTACCTCGGTTACGTGCTGCCTGATGAAGACACGGGTCTCGTGTTTCTGGAAGCGTTCAAGGAGGCCGTCAAAGCCGGGGACGCGCTTGATGATGACGTAGCGATTGGCGGTTTTGGCACCATTTACCGTCTCCGCGAGGGCGTCGAGCGGGCTGTCATAATGGACGTCAACAATCCCGAGGCCGCGCGGGAAATGCAGGCCAGGATTCCGATCATGATTGAGCGGCCCGGCATACAAGACGGGGGTTCGAACGTGCTGTACCTGGATGGGCACGTGGAATTCATCCCGTATCCCGGTCGATTCCCAATGACCAAGGAATTTGTGGAGGCACTGCGCGTGCTGGATGCGAAGAAGACGCGGCCCGGCGCAGAGGCTCCATTGAGCCCGGAGTCGCGGCGATAGCGAAATTCGAAATCCGAAACAAATTCGAATGACCAAAATTCGAAAAGGACTTCCTCCAACTTCGTGGCAAGTGGGGTGTCCTCGCCCAAGATGTTTGGCGAAACAGCCCACCGTCGGATCCCGAAGAACCTGGGCCAGGACGCCCACACTTATCTTCAATGCGCTCGTCCTATTGGTCCCATTGGTCCTATACGTCCTACCGACCCAAACTGTGATATTCTGATTGCTTCTTGGCCGCGAACGCAATCAGGAGTCAACGCATGCTTACCGCAATCTTGATCGCAGCGATTACGGCAGCCGGCGCGGGAAACATCACTTCCGAAGCGCCCCCGGAGCAGCCGGTGCGTATCGCACTCATGCACGGCGTTCCCGTGAAGTGGGACGTGAAAGCCAACTTCGAAGTTTTCCTGTCCAGCCTTGAACAGGCGTCCGCCGAGCGGGCCGACATCTTCATTACGCCGGAGTGCTGGCTGGATGGTTACGCAGCTCCGGACGAAGGGTCAACGCCCGAACGATTGCGGACCGTCGCGCAGGATTTGGAAACCAGCGAATACATCCAGCGCGTTCAGCAGGAGGCGAAGGACCGGGCCATGATGATCTGCTTCGGATTTACCTCTCTGGAAGACGGGAAGCTTTTCAACACCGCGGGGCTATGGGACGCAGAAGGAAAGCTGGTTGGGCTGTACCATAAGACGCACCTTCAGACGCACGATCTGCAATACAGTTTCGGCGAAGGCATTCCCGTTTGGCCGTCGAAGTACGGCCCCCTCGGTATGATGATCTGCGCCGATCGACGCTGGCCGGAGACGGTCCGCACGTTGCGTCTGCAAGGCGCGAAGCTCATTCTGAACCCCACCTACGGCTTCCACAATGACATGAACGAAGCCATCATGCGCACGCGGTCTTTCGAGAACCAGTGTTTCATCGCGTTTACCCATCCCGAAGAGAGTCTCGTGACCGGTCCGAAGGGCCAAGTTCTCGCGCGTTGGGAAGGCACCGCCCCCGGCGTACTGGTCTGCGAAATCGATCTCGCGCTCGCCAAGGACGACAACCATATCCGCGACCGCCGTCCCGAACTGTATGGGGTCATCGCGGAGGGAGACTCGGTGAATTGAGCGTCATCGGCTAGCCCGCATTTCTCACCGCCCTGCAACGCCACCTTCGTGACCAAGCAACAGAAGCGGTGAGAAATGCTCCCGAGTAAACCTCCAGGGTCACTGGTGAGAAAACCGGGCTAGCGCCAGTAGTCGGCGTTCAAGGTTACGGATTTCACGGTAACGGTTGCGCCAGTGCGGATGACAAACTCGCTCAGACCCACCTCGGTCAACGGATTGCCCCAGTCGTACGTATACCCGAGCCGGGTCCAGGGATACCCGTCGGGGCCATAAGAAATGGCGACTTGACTCTCATACCAGTCTACGTATTCCGATGAGACGGTGACGAAAAGTTCAGAGCCCGGAAAGTCCAACTCCGCCTCATGGTCGGTAACAGCGGGGTCCGGGCTGGGCCGGAACAGATCGGAGGGATCAACCCAGAACTCTACGAATCGCGTTTTTCCATCATGGGGTGGCAATCCGAGAAGCTGTTCCGCGCGGAGCGTCATGCGGCTATCGTTCAAGGCCAGCCGTTTGCAGACATC
>JAHDWY010000170.1 GCA_023384315.1 Candidatus Hydrogenedentota bacterium
GCCGTCCGCGAAAAACTCGTAACTCAGCATATCGCAGTGTGCATGGCCGAGCTGATATGCCGGGCCGGGGTTGCCCGCTTTGACGGTCATGCGCGCCTCGCCGTCCGCGGTTTCGAGGATATAGAAACCGGAAGCTACCTCGGCGCGGCAACCTGTGGGCCGTACCAATTCAAGATTCGGGTAGCGCTTCTTCGTCAATCGAAGGAGTGCTTCCGCTGGAACGTCGAGGTCGAGACTCGCGTCGCCGAATTGCGGGATGCTTTCGTCCCGGTACAGCAACCGCGCGAGAAAGCCGGACATCTTTTCGATGACGGAAGTGAGCTTCGCGGGCGGATCATCTAGTGCGGCATGCACGAGCAAGTTGTCTTCGAGCACTTGGCAATGGTACATAAGGCTGCGTTCGTAGTGCCCGCCGTCCTCCAGGATTTGCTCGTCCAATTCCTGCGCGAGCAGTTCCAATCCGCGCCGCGTGGCTTGTTCGCCGCAGCGATCGCCGAGCACGGCCCCCGCAATCACCAAGGCCTGCGCATTCTTCAACAGGTGATTCGCGCGAACGTCCTTCTCCAGGTGACGAAGCAACCAGCCAGTCTGCTTCGCAACGCTTTCCAGTACCTGCGGGGACGCATCGCGAAACACCGAGAATGCTTGCGCCCAGTTCATCAATCGCGTTGAAACGACGAAGGCGTCCCAGCCGGGCGCGGAGCCGCGCGGATTCTTGTCGATCCAATCGTCGACGAGATTCAAGAACTGCGCGCGCAATGCTTCCTGTTTTTCCTGTAAGTATGCGAGAGCGAAGATGCGTCCCCATCCGAAATAATGCAGGTGATACCGCCAGAGCATGCTCGCATTCGGGACCGACCAGTCCACCGAGTCGCCGAGTTGCTCCGTGCGATCGAGGAACGTGAACTCGTTCCGGGATAGCGCGTCAACGGCGTCCGCGTTCGGTGGGATGAACCTGGCGAGTTCGCTCATAGTCGTGCGA
Source organism: Candidatus Hydrogenedentota bacterium (assembly GCA_023384315.1). GTDB lineage: Bacteria > Hydrogenedentota > Hydrogenedentia > Hydrogenedentales > SLHB01 > JAHDWY01. Next base: position 983 of record JAHDWY010000170.1, read on the forward strand.
ATTCGGTCCATCGTTGACGGGTCAAACTGCCGAGGGGCCTGGACGGTTGCCTGGCCTTTGAGAGTCGGCAGCCGTCTTTCCGCGGCGTACCGCACGCGCCACAGGATCTGCGAGACCTTGAGGTGACGCAAAGCCCGGCCATATCGCAGCAGTTCTTCCCGCGTCATGCAAACCCCGTGGTTACTGGGCGCCCCGCCCCGTGAGTACGATCTTTATCGTGTCGATGAGAATGCGCAAATCGAGCATGAGCGAGATGTTGCTCATGTAGACGAGATCGTACAGCAAGCGATGGGCAGGGGACGAATCGTACCGGCCCCACACATGAGACAACGAGGTCACGCCGGGCTTCACGCGAAGCCGAAGCGGAAACAAAGGGATTTCTTTGGAGAACTTCTCGATGAAGAAGGGCCGTTCCGGACGCGGTCCCACGAGACTCATGTCGCCTTTGAGCACGTTCCATAGCTGGGGGATCTCATCGATGCGCTTGTTCCGGAGAAACTTACCCACCCGGGTGACGCGGGGATCGGATTTCTGTGCCCATACGGGTCCGGAGTCCTTCTCCGCGTCCGCCGTCATGGTTCGAAGTTTGTACATTCGGAACTCGCGTCCGTTCCGGCCGGAGCGCACTTGCGAGTAAATCAGCGGGCCTTTGGAGTCCAGCTTGATGGCGATGGCGGCCGCAGTCAGGATGGGGAGGCCCAGGACCAGTGCAACGAACGCGCCCGCAAGGTCCATGAGCCGTTTGAGGACGCCATAGGACCACGGCACCGGGTGTTGCTTCATTTCGATGAGGGGCAAGCCGCCGATTTCGTATAGGTCGAGCCGGCCCACCATGGCTTCGTAGTATCCCGGCAGCACGTGTACCACAACGGACGTGTTCTCGCAGATGCGCAGGACGCGCAACAAGGCTTTCGCATCGTGGGCCAGCACGTCGCCGATGATGAGCACCTCGTGGGCGTCGTGCTCGCGGATCAGCAATTCCAGGTTCTCATCCGGTCCGAGCATCGGAGGATCGTTCGCTAATGCGCCCGATACTTCACCGCTGACCACGCACCCCACGACGCGGTGTCCCGCGCGCGAGTACTGGGCCAGTTCCGAGGCAACCTCCTGTACGCTTTCCGCAGACCCGTACGCGATCACGCGCGTGTCGAGTTCTCCGCGGCGGCGGCGCACCCGCGTGTACCACACCCGCCACGCCGGCAGGGCAATGGCGCATAAAACTGCGCTCGCCAGGAACACGGATCGCCCCACGACCTGGACATCCGGCGCGTAATAGAGCATAAACGTGGACGAAAGAATGAACGATAGCGCCGACCCGGCAATTGAACCGGTCAAGGCAGCGAACGCAAGGTCCGACTCGCTGCGCAGCCGTCCGAAGTCGTAGGCCCCAAAGAACCCCAGGGCCAGTATGTGAATCAAGACGAAGGGCCCCAGCGAGTACACCAGCGTTTCGAGCGATTCGTAGGGAGCGCCGGTAAGCGTCCGCAATATCCCGCAACAGCCGAAGGCGTACACGATCAGCACGGCATCGGTTGATACTCTTCCCAGACGGCGAATCATTCCGGGTCCCCTTGCGCGTCGACCGCATCGAAGGGCCAAAGAGTCACCGTCTTTCCGTCCTCTTCGGCGGAGTGAATTCGAAGGGTGTAGGTTCCGCCGGCGAGGACTTCCGGCGCGCGGATGGCGAAGGGTTGGCGAACGGTATCTCCCCTCCACAGGGGCGGTGTTCCCACGGCATCCGGTTCGCTGATCAGGGGATATACCGTTCCGTCGGAACCCTGCAAGGAAAACGACACGAAGGTTGGATGGCGAACGGCCCGCACCACCTGAAACCACACCTCGAGCGTGAGCGTGGAACCGGGAGTGATCGCAGCCTCCGGCCGAGCGACTCCTGCGATTTCCAGGCGCGGTGTGAGAGCGGCATCGATCGCGAGTTCCGGTGAAAGCGCGGCGAGGCGTAAGGCGGCCCGTGACTTCATCTCCTCCGTTCCACAGCGGTCGGCAAGGGCGAGCACCCGCTCCGCGCCAAGGATGGAATTGGGAAACCGATCCAGGAACGACTGCCAGGCATCGCACGCTTGCTCCGGAAGATCGAGATTTTCGTAGGCGATAGCAATGTGCTGGAGGTACTGCTGATACTCCGCGCCGGGCCCCATCGTGGTCACGCGGCGCCACTCCTGAATCGCGTTTTCGATTTGCCGCAACTCCATGTAGGCGCCCGCGAGGTTGCTGCGCGCCATGAACTCCAGTTCCGGGCGCCGGGCAGCTTGTTGCAGCGCTCCCACGGCCTGCTGCCATCGGTCGAGCCGCATGTAGATGAAGCCGAGATCAAGGTGGGCCGTAAAATCGTCGGGATAGCGACGCAGATAATCCTCCAGGAACGCGGCGGCCTCCTCTGACCGGCCTAGCCGCTCCAGGAAACTCGCGTAACGGCGAACCGCGCTGAACCGTTGGCGGCCCAATGACGCGGCCTCCGCGAGTGCGGCCTCGGCTTCATGCAGCTGCCCCTGGGCCTCCACGTACTCGCCATAAGCCACCAACAGTTCTTCGGGTACCGCTCGAGCAAGGTTTCATATACGGCTGCGGCACGGTCCGGCTCGCCGCGCCGGTCGAAGTCGCGGGCCTCTCCGATCAACGTATCGAACCGCTGCTCGTGAAGTTGTCCCAAGACCGTGCCGCGGAAACTATACCCCAGCGCACAGACAATCGCGAAGCTCGCCATTAATGCGAGCCATGCGGCATGTTCCACTCGAAATCGAGACAACCCGCGCTCCCCAATCAGACCATCGCAGCCCGAACAAATCCCATGGATTGGGCAAACACGGCAATCTTACGAAGTTTTGGGAGTTACCTCAAGTGCATGCCCTCGATGCGAATGCGCCCGCTATTGCGCGAACGAATCAGTCCCCCAGGGACGGGATCAGTCACCGGCAACCGGTTGGCTGCGGAGAATTTGCGAATTCATCCGTGCTTGTTCGTTGCCGGGGTCTAGTTGAAGGGCCGCTTCAAACTCTCGAAGCGCGGACGCCGCGTCCCCATTTGCGGCATACGCAATGCCCAGGTTCACTCGCAGGTCGGCGTTTGCGGGATACCTCCGTGCAGCGTCGTTTAGATGTACCAGCGCGTCGCGAACGCGGCCCAGTTGGATGAGGGCGACGCCGTAGTTGGAGAGGGTGGGTTCCGAATCCGGACGGTAGCGGAGTGCCTGCGTGAGCGCCTCCAATGCCGCTTCCGGGTTACCGCTCGAAAGCAGGCATCGCCCAAGATTCGTCAGTGCGCTTCCGTCGCCGGGCCGAATTGCCAGACCTCTTCGGTAGAGCGCGATCGCGTCCGCTATTCGGCCGGTGCTCTCGCAGGCGTGAGCGAGGTCGAACAAGGTGCCCGCGCGATCCGGATCGATTGCCAGGGCTCGTTCGAGGTAAGGGATGGCCTCCTCAAATCGTCCTTTGCCGTTCAATGCCATCCCCGTGTTAGCCAGCGCCAAATAGTTGTTCTCGGTCACGTCCGCTGCATGACGGAACAGGTGCAGCGAGTCGCGCCATGTTCCCGCCTGAGCGAAGGTAAGCCAACTCCACACGGCGCACAGGGCGCATCCGGCGGCCACAACCACGCGCAACCGCTTCTTCAGCACGCCAGCCGCTTCGTTCCGGGACGCGCGGGCCAGCAGCTCGGGGATCCCCCAAGCGGGAATCATGGACAGCCCGATGAGCGGTATGTACGTGTACCGATCCGCCATCGCCTGCGATCCGACTTGAATAAAACCGATTACCGGCACGAGAGTCCCCAGGTACCAGAACCATCCCACGAACGCATAGGGCGCTCGACGAACCAGGTAAAACGCGGCCGCCGAAACCAAGGTGAGCCCCATTGCGGCCAGTGCAATCTGAATGGCAGGGATGCCGCCATGTGGGAAGGGGTAGTACACGGCCAGATCGACCGGCCAGACCGTCTTGCCAACATACCTCCAGTACGATACCAGAGCGTTGCCAATGCGAAGTCCAGGCGGCAGGTTCTCGATTGAAATAACTGATTCCGTTCCGCGCTGCGCGAGAAGTGTTGTCAACGATGACGCGACGGCCATGGCAAACCAGGGTGTCTTTTCCGCAATCAACTTCGCGGCTGCGCGCATTTGCCACGGTCTCGCTAGGGTTCCGATTCGGCGAAGAGGCCAGTAATCGAAAAGCAATAGCACGCAAGGCAGCGTGACGAGCATGGGCTTCGCCATGAGCCCCAGTCCAAACGCGAGCGTCACAGCCACGTAGGCGCCAATCCCCGGCGCGCGCGCGTAGCGGGCGAACGCCAGCATGGTAAGCAACCAGAAGAAGGTGCTGAGGACGTCCTTGCGTTCGGACACCCATGCGACCGACTCCACGTGGAGGGGGTGCAACGCGAACACCGCCGCAACAAAAAGCGGGGGTCCCCAGTCGCCGGTCATGTATCGCAATACCACGAAGAGGAGGAGCGTGTTGACCACATGGAAAATGACGTTGGTCAGGTGGTGGCCGCCAGGCCAGAGCCCGAACATCTCGACGTCGAGCATATGGGAAATCAAGGTCAGCGGTTGCCACGTAGCCGTCTCGAGCGTGGTGAACGCCCAGCGGAGGTTCGCTGCGGTGATTCCGTTGGGAACGTGCCGGTTGTGCGTCACGTAGATGCCGTCGTCGAAGGCCACGAATCCGGCCTGCAGCATGCGTCCGTACACAAGGCCGGTCGTCGCGAGCAACAGCAGCACGGGCACCCACGTTCGGAGGACCGATCCGCGGAGCCGTGTTAGTTGTTGTCCTTCTTGTGATTGCGTTGTCATCGTAATCTCGTGCCGGTTTCAGACTGCGGCACCCTATGATACACTTGCGATTCACAGTTTCTAAGAGAAAATCCGCGTAGTCCGATGGAAACCAGTTCAAAGGGGCGATTATGAAAATCGGTGTTCCAACCGTCGCGATGCTTGTAATCGCTGTGGCGGCCGGCTGTCAATCAACGAAGGGGAGTGCTGACGCGGGCCTCGCGGCCTCTGAACAATGGCGCGTCCGTCTGTCCTGGCAGACGGAAACCGAGATGAACGCATTCGGTTTCTACATCCACCGCGCCGACAGGCCCGACGGCGAGACCCGCGTTGTCAATGCGAAGTCCCCAGTTCACGCCGCGGGGACTTCGACGATTCCGCAACGTTACCGGTACTACGATCTCGATGTTGAACCGGGCAAGACCTATTACTACAAGCTCGAGCAGGTGGATGTAGACGGTACGAGCCAGATCATCATCGGGGCGGACAGGCTGGTTCCCGGCGAAGCCAAACCGCTTACCCCCGAGGAGCGGGACGAGATTCAGGTCAAGGGCCCCATGTTCCGCGATGAAGCGACGGACCAAGCGCGGATTTGATACACTGGATGGGTTCGGCAGGTCCGCGGACGAGGGGTAATCCATTCGCGTTGCGCCGGGCATTGGGGGATACGAACGTCACGGGACTTTAATCGCCATGCATACAACCATCCGTTTGACTGCAATCTTCACACTGGTGCTTATCATGCAACACACATCTTTTGCCGCAAACTTTTCCCTGACCGATCTGAAATGTGAATACCGGTCCAATCCCGTTGGCATCGACACGACCGAGCCGCGATTGAGCTGGCGGTTGGAATCTGCGGAGCGCGGCGCTGTGCAATCCGCCTATGAGATCCTGGTCGCGTCAACGCCCGAGAAGCTCAACGAGGCAGACGCCGATCTCTGGAACACCGGGAGGGTGGAATCCGGCCAATCCGTACATGTGGAGTACGCAGGAGCGCCGCTGACCTCGCGCCGGGAGTGCTTCTGGAAAGTTCGGGTCTGGGACGGGAAAGGCAACGTCTCCCCGTGGAGCGAAGTTGCGTCATGGTCCATGGGGTTGCTCGAGCCCACGGATTGGGTTGCGCAGTGGATAGGGCTCGACAGCGGCGTAAAGCCGAGCCCGGCGCTTCCCGGAAACTGGATCTGGCACCCCGGCGGCGAGCCTGCGTCGTCGGCGCCAGTGGGCACGCGCTACTTCCGAAAAGTCTTTGAACTTCCCAAAGGAGATTCGATCGAAAATGCGATGTGCTATGCGACGGCGGACAATTCTTTCAAGCTGTTCGTAAACGGCAAGGAAATGGGACAGGGGTCGGACTTCCACACCGCGGTCGAGATGAACATCCTCGAGAAACTGGTGCCCGGCACGAATGTGATCGCCATATCCGCCGAAAACGCCGGAGACAGTGCCAATCCGGCGGGCGTGATTGCGTCCTGCACGATCGCGCTGCCGGGCGGCCTGATGACCGAAATCGTGACAGATGATTCTTGGAGGACCTCCGAGAGCGTCGCCGAAGGTTGGAACACGGTCGACCTTGATGACGCCAACTGGAAGGCCGCGCAGGTGCTCGGGGCCAACGGCATCGATCCGTGGGGCGAGGTTACACTTCCGGGCGGCTATGAGCTTCCGGCGCGCATGCTGCGCAAGGAATTCGAGACGGCGCCGGCCGTCAAACGGGCCACCGCGTACGTGAGTGGCCAGGGCGTGTTCGAATTGTATGTTAACGGCGACAAGATCGGCGACCAGGTGCTCGCGCCCGCGTGCAGCGAATACGACAAACGTGTCTTCTACATGACCTTTGACGTGACGGAGAATATTCAGGACGGCGCGAATGCGATTGGCGTCATGCTGGGCAACGGACGTTACTTTTCGCCGCGGCCCGGGTGGGACTGGGCCAGAACCTACGGGTATCCAAGGCTGCTACTTCAATTGGAAGTCGAAAACGCGGATGGATCGGTACAGCGAATTGTCAGCGACGGTTCCTGGAAACTCACCACGGACGGTCCCATTCGCGAGAACAACGAGTTTGATGGCGAAGTGTACGACGCGCGCATGGAGATCGCCGGTTGGTCCGAAGCCGGATTTGACGATGGCGTGTGGCAGTCCGTTGAACCGATGGATGCGCCCGGCGGCGTCATGTCGGCGCAGATGCAGGAGCCCATCCGCGTCACGGAAACCCTGAAACCCAAGGCAGTCGCGCAGCCCAAGCCCGGCGTGTACATCTACGACATGGGTCAGAACATGGTGGGCTGGTGCCGCCTGAAGGTGGAAGGCCCGGAGGGTACCGAGGTCAAACTC
>JAHDWY010000171.1 GCA_023384315.1 Candidatus Hydrogenedentota bacterium
TCCCGCAAGGGGGCATTGGTCGTGGCATCCTCTTCGCCGCCGTTGTCGGAGAAAAACACGACGATCGTGTCATCCGCAAGATCCAGCCGATCGAGCGTTTCCAAAACGCGCCCCACGTTCTGGTCGACTTTCTCCACCATCGCCGCGTAAGTTGTGTCCACCCCCGTGTCGCGTCCTTCAAACTTCCTCGTGTACTTCTCCACCAACTCCGCCGGCGCTTGCAAGGGCGTATGCACGGCGTAGTAACTCAGGTACAGGAAGAACGGGTTCTCCTGATTCTGCTCGATGAATGAGATCGACTCGTCCGTAAGCCGGTCGGTCAGATACTCGCCCGGTTCGCGGCTCGCAAGCGTGGGAATCGACGGATTCCACTCCTGCTCCGGCTTCTCGTAGGGATCAAAATACGAGGGCGGACTGCCATGCGTCCATCCCGCAACGTTGACATCGAAACCGTGGTCCTCCGGCCAGAACCCTTGCTCGCCCAGGTGCCACTTCCCGATACTCGCACTCACGTATCCCGCCGGTTTCAAGGCCTCCGCAAGCGTGACCTCTTCGTGGCGCAGGTACATGTAATCATCAGGCGGAATGATCCGGCTGTCGTCGGGGTAGCGGTGTTTGCCAATCGCCGTGATATGGCCCGTGAAATGCAGTCGCGCCGGGTCCTTACCCGTAAGCAACGCCGCGCGACTCGGCGAACAGACGGGACAGTTCGCATAGGCCTGCGTGAACCGCATCCCCTGCGTCGCAAGCCGGTCGATGTTCGGCGTTTCAAAGACATCCCCCCGGCCATAACACCCAAGATCGCGCCATCCCAAATCATCGACAAGGATGAGCACAACGTTCGGCGGCCGTTTCGCTTCCTGTGCGCCCGCCAAACGTATCGCAGGCAGCGCCGCCGCGGCCGCCGCCAGAAACTGCCTCCGCGAGAACGCCGGCGCACGCTCTTGGCGTTGGCTGCTACTGGCGCAACTGAATGAACGTGTTCTTTGCACCGCTTCTTCCTCCTCAAGCGTAAGCCTGCATATGGGTACGCCTATGGAGTGCGGCCGCGCTTCAGCGTGGCTGCTTTGTTCCCGCATTAGCAATCGGCCCTAAGACCGTCGTCCACGGCAGCTATCGCGCGGAGACTGAGCGTCCGCAATCCCGCCAATGGAGTTCGCCGCATTTCTTAGGTAACTTTCCTCCATACGAAGCCAAAGCAGCCACGCTGAAGCGTGGCCGCACTCCACAATAGGCCTCGACCGTGAAAATCTGGGTGAAAATACGTTAACCGCTAACCAATTCCTCCACATACGCCCGCGCCTTCTTCGCTTCCTCCAACAACTGCGGCAGCTCGCCCGGCGCGAGGCATTCGATGATCAACGGTCCCCCGGTGAATCCGCCCGCCTTCAACTTCTCCATCACCGCGGGAAAATCCACCTGCCCGGTGCCGGGCGTCAGATCGACAACCTTCGGCGGGAGATAATCCTTCACCGACATGCCGACCACCAGCCCGTCCACCGTCGGCGCGTCGTCGATCGGATTCAACGCCCCGTCGGAGTAATAGAAGATATTGCCGGGGTCATACCACACGCGGAAGTTGTCGCTTCCTACGCTGTCGATCAACGCGCGCAACTCCGCCCCGGTTGCGTTCGTGCCCCCGTGGGGTTTCACGCTGATGCCGATGCCCTTCTCCTTGGCGTAGTCGCAACACTCGGCGATGGCCTTGTAATAGGGATCGTGCTGGGCCTGATCCGTTACGCCGCCCATCATAAGGTTCGTCGCACCGGCCGCTTCGGTGTTGTCGATGAGGCGCTTCAACCCCGCGATCCCCGCTTCCAGCGATTCGTGCACAGGGATCCCACCGCCGTAGATGGACGGCACCGCAAGATTTCGCGCCTTGCAGGCCTCGCCGACCTGCGCCGCTTCTTCCAAGGTGGTATCCACCGAGATCACGAGATGCGACGGCGAGTTGGTCGTCATCAGGCCAACGTAGGAGAAGCCCGCTTCCGCAATCGCATCGAGCGCAACGGTGTAGTCGAACTTCGCCCAGGGCCGCGTATAACAGCCGATCTGCCAGTCCGGCGATGGCTCCTGTGAAAAGGCGAGGGGGGCGCCCAACGCCCCCATCACACCCAGTCCAGCCACGCTGGACAAAAACGTTCTGCGGCTCGGCCGCGTCATGTCGACCATGATCTATCCCTTCCGGATTTCGCGTTTCTCGGCGTCGTACACCAGGCGTCGGCCCGAGTCGTACGCCATCATCGCCATGATCACCGCCACGCCATGCTGGTAACCCGCGTCGATGGACGCGTTCGGCGTCTCCCGGCTACGCAGACACTGCAGCCAGTCCAGGAAGTGGTCGGGCATTTCCACCGGCTCGATGGCCTGCTTTTCCTTCATCGACGTCTTTTCTGTGTTAATGCCGTCGGTCGTCATGATCGGCGCATTCCAATCCTGAAGATCAAAGACGGCCTGGTCGCCGATAATCTTGAAACTGTTCGCGCTGCCGTTCCCGAAGTTCGTCGAGTACGTCACCATGAACCCGTCCGGATACGTCCATAACGCCTGCACGTGATCCGGCGCCGTGAACTTGTAGTCATCGATCCACGTATACGTACCGCCCAGACACACACAGGACTCAGGAAACTGCGCCCCGGTGATGTAGTGGACCAGGTCGATGTAGTGACTGCCAAGCCCCGGCACCGGCCCGTCGGAGAAGTCGCGGTAGCCGTACCACCCGGAGTACACGGCCGGGTCGAAGGGCCGGTCGTCCCGCATCGACAAGAACTCTTTCCAATCGACGTCTTCTTCCTTCACGTCTTTCAGGTAGCTATACCAATACGGCTGGTGGCTGTTCCGGCACTGCTCGATCCGGCCTACTGTGCCTTGCACGCCCGTCTTGTACAGTTCCTTAACGCCCGTCATGCTCGGCAGACTCCGCAACTGCGTGCCGATCTGGCAGACGACGCCCGCCTCTTTCACCGCGTCGCAAGCGGACTTCAACGACTCGAGATCCATGGACAGCGGCTTCTCGCAGTACACATCCTTGCCCGCTTTCGCCGCTGCTTCCAGGTGCAAGGTGTGTACGTGGTCGCAGGACGCAATCATCACGGCGTCGATATCGTCCAGCTCCAGCAGATCGCGATACGACACGAACTGCCGCGCATCGACGTTGTACCACTCCTTGCACTTGGCCGCCGCCTCTTCCCGGCGAAGCCGCCATGGGTCACAGACTGCTGTGAACTCCACGTTCTGGTCGGCGGCATGCTTGTTGACGCCCCCCATGTGCGCGCCGACGCCCCGGCTGCCGCAGCCGATCATGCCGATTGAGATGCGCTCATTGGCCCCCTTCACGCGGGCGTAGCTGGCGGCACTCATGCTGATAGCCGCGGCCCCGACCGACGCGGTCTTGAGAAAGTCACGACGGGTACTTAACTTGGACATGGGATATCCCCCTTCTTTCGTGTGGCCTTTCGCTCCGCACCGAACGCCACGGGATTGCTTCCGAAACAATCCCCCAATTCTGCGACGATGGGGAAGCGAATTCAAGGCGAACGAGCGAACGTGGTAATCCCGCGGCAATGCGCGACCTATCGCTTCGGCACAATCCGGAAATTCGATTTGTAAATTCTAAAGACAAGATTTATAATTTCTACAAATAAGGAGGTGTCCCCGTGCTATATCCGAGACATCTTAGCGGACCGCTTCTCAATGCGCTTTCCGATACCCCTGTGGTGGTGTTGCACGGCGCAAGGCAGACGGGCAAAAGTACGCTCGCCCAATCCCTTGCGAGAGGAAAACACGCTGCGCAATATCTCACATTGGACGATCTCGGGGTGCTCGGCGCGGCAAAACAGGATCCGGAAGGCTTCATCGGAGGTCTATCCGGTCCAGTCGTAATTGATGAAATACAACGTGCACCTGAGTTGCTATTGGCAATTAAGGCGGACGTAGATCGCCACCGAATACCAGGTCGATTCCTGCTGACAGGTTCCGCCCACGTGCTGCATATTCCGCGCCTCGCCGATGCTTTGGTGGGTCGAATGGAGGTATTGACGCTCTGGCCGCTGTCCCAAGGGGAGCTTGATCGCCGCAAAGAGTGCTTCGTGGATCACCTGTTCTCCGATATGCCGTTTCCGTATTCGACGACCCGAGGGCCATCCCGCGACAGCATCTTCCGGCGCGTCGTACAGGGTGGATTTCCGGAAATCACGCACCGAACAAAAGCGGAAAGGAGACGGGCTTGGTTCGACGCGTACCTTAACACGATAATGCAGCGAGACGTGCGCGATCTCTCGAACATTTCGGGACTGGCAGAGATGCCTCGCTTGTTGAACATTTTAGCCGCTCGGGCCGGCGGACTCATTAACTATGCCGACCTGGCCCGCGACGCGGGTCTGAATCAGGTCACGCTCAAGAAGTACTTTACTCTGCTCGCGTCAGTCTTTCTCATCGTCTCTGTGCGGCCTTGGTACTCGAACCGTATCAAACGGTTGATGAAGTCCGAGAAGCTGTACCTCGCGGATACGGGATTGCTGGCCCACCTTCTGGGGGTCGAGTGGGATGACCTCGGAAAGGACACCCACGCGAAAGGCGCATTGCTCGAGAACTTCGTCGCCGTCGAGTTTCTAAAGCAACTGGGCTGGTCCCGAACTCGTCCACAGATGTTCCACTATCGGCACTACTTCGGCGAGGAGGTAGACTTTCTCCTGGAGAGTCCCGGCCGTAAGAAGATCGTGGGTATCGAAGTGAAGGCTGCCAAGACCATACAACCGGGTGATTTCAAAGCCATGCGTTCCCTTGCGGAAGCGGTCGGGACGACGTTTCACCGGGGAATTGTGTTGTATATGGGCGACCAAATCATACCGATTGCGGCAAACCTTCACGCGGTACCGATCCATTACCTCTGGACCGCGACCGCCAAGTAGCAAAAGCGGAAGAGCGATGCCTGCGCAACCTGAATTTGATGCGCCGACACCGTCACACGCCAAAGTGTTATGATGGGAAAGGGCGAAGCCGCATTTTCGGGGGAAGTCGAATTCGCCAGAGGGGGTAAAGATGCAAATCGGATTTCACACGGACGCCTTTAATTCTTCCTACTGGAACTTCGAGCAATGCCTGCAATGGGCCGAGCGCAACGATGTCCACTACATCGAATGCGGGCTCATCGACGGCGTAAGCTGGATTCACGGACTCGGCTACCAGCCGCACGTCGCGCTCTATGAGGACCCGTTGCTTTTGCGCAGGAAGATGGAAGGCTACGGCGTTCGCTTCTCCCAGGTGGACGCGGCCTATCCTTTGTCCGGAACGGACGGACCCACCCGCGGGCTGCCATATGTCCTCAAATCCATCCCCTGGGCGAAGCACGCGGGCTGCCCTAACGTGGCCACGACAGACGGACTTCACAAACCCGAAGGCCTCACCGACGCCGAAGCCATGGACCACATGAAGCGCAGCTACGCCCAGATCGTCGAGTGCGCGGCGGCCTACGAAATCACGGTCAACATCGAGGTACACGGCTACTTCACGACCAACCCCGATCGCATGGCGGAAATGCTCGCCTTCTGCGACAGCACCTACCTCCGCATGAACCTCGACACAGGCAACACCTTTATCGCCGGCCAAGATCCGGTGGCGTTCGCGAAACGGTTTCTGGATAAGGTCGCCCACGTTCACGTCAAAGACGTCAGCGAAACCCTCGCCGCCGCCGCGCGCGGTGAACAAACCGGTATCGCGGTCAGCCATTGCGCCATCGGCGACGGCGTCAACGCAGACAATATCAAGCAGTGCCTCGTCCTGCTCCGCGACCGCGGCTACAACGGCATCCTCAGCATGGAGTGCGAGGGGCAAGGCGGACCGCTCATCGAAAAGTCGCTGGCGTGGTTGCGGCAAACCTTGTCGCAACTGGGGATCGCCGAGCAAGTCGTTTGACAGAAGTATTTGAACAGGGGGAAGCTGTAATGAGTGGACGCATGAACTCATCCCGAACGCGCAGAGATTTCCTGAAACTGGCGGCCGGCGCCGCAATCGCACCAACGATACTTAGCCGGCGCGCCGCCGCCGCAACCCCCGCGAATGACCGGATCGGCGTTGCCATCATCGGGTCCGGCGGGCGCGGCCGGACGCATGTGGGCGGTTTTCAGCCCTTCAGCGATGCCCAAATTCGCGTGGTCTGCGATGTGAACGCCGTCAATCGCGCCGCCGCCAAGAATCGGGTTGACTCGATGTACGGCAATACGGACTGCGAGTCCATGCGTTTTTTCGAGGCGGTGTGCCTGCGCGACGACATCGACGCCGTCATCATCGCGGTGCCCGATCACTGGCACGCCCTGATCGCGCTCGCCGCGGCAAACAACGGCAAGCACATCTACCTGGAAAAACCCTTTGCCTACTCCATCGAAGAAGGAAAAGCCATCGTGGACGCCGTGCGCAAGAACGGCGTCGTCTTTCAGCACGGCACGCAACAGCGGTCGGACCCGAACTACTGGCGCGCCTGCATGCTCGCCCGCAACGGTCACCTCGGTACCGTACAAACCGTGCGCGTGGGTTCGCCCTTGGGGCTGAAGGGCGGCAGCCTGGAAATGGTGCCCGTGCCGGAAGGACTCGAATACGACCGCTGGCTCGGCCCCGCGCCGTTCCATCTATACACCCCCGGCCGCTGCGACGGCTCCAGCGGGCAGGGCTGGTACCACATTCGCGACTATTCCGGCGGCTGGATCACCGCATGGGGCGCCCACGACGTCGACATTGCACACTGGGGCATCGGCGCGGACGACAGCGGCCCCGTCGAGGTCTCCGGCGAAGCCGAGTTTGCGTCCGACGGCGCGTACGATACCGCTTGGCGTTGGCACTTCGATCTGTCCTACGCCAACGGCGCCAAGGTCGTCTACGCCAGTGAAGACGAGAATCCTCACGGCGTGAAGTTCGAAGGATCGGAGGGCTGGATCTTCGTCAACCGCGAGAAACTCGAAGCGGATCCGGCTTCCCTGCTCGAGATTGCACTGGACGGCGACGCCATACAATTGACCCAGGCCGACAACCACATCGGCAATTTCCTGGACGCCATCCGCAACGGCACTCCCGTCACGGCGCCCCTCGAAGCGGCCCACCGATCGACGAACGCGTGCCATCTATGCAACATTGCCGCCGTGTTGAAACGCCCCGTCCGCTGGGACCCGGCCAAAGAAGAGTTCGTAGACGATCCCGAAGCGACGGCCTTGATGTCCAGACCCATGCGCGAGCCCTGGTCCCTGACGCGGCCCAGCCCCAATCCGGCTGCAGTATAGAGTCCGCCGATGAACCGGATTTCACGCCGCCTGGGCAAAGCTGAAAAGAGGTGCCATGGCCTTCCAGGCCATGATTCGAGGTGCCACGGGCTTCCAGCCCGTGAATCCTGAGCAACTGGGCATCTTGCCCACGAGCGCCGAGGCGGCGCTGCTTCAACGACCGAGGACAAGACATGAAACGTACAAGACTGGAAGCACTAACCACGTTACTCTTATTGGCATTCGTTGTGATGCCTCATTCCTACGGACAACCCAACGAAGACGTTGCACCCATGCTTCCAAACGGCTCGAATATGCTGGCGTACCTCAATTGCGGCACGGCACAGTCCGCATATCAAGAACACGGCGTTCGGATCGCACTGACCCACGGTGAGTCCAGAGTTTCTTCAGCGCCTGAAGCACCATTCTCCGGCGAAGCGGCGGACGCGGATCGCGTCGAGTTCTCCGTAAACGGACTACAGGCCGGATTCCCCTACGTGCTCGCGTTCACCTGGTTCGACGCGAACGGCGAAGGCCGCGAGCAGTCGGTGCAATTCAAGACCGGCGACGAATGGGAGACCGTCCTGCCCCATGCCAAGCCGCTCGCGTTCCACGGCGATCGACCCACCTGGGCGCGCGTGCTGCTCCCCATTCCGGCACGTTTCATTCAAGACGGTTCACTCTCCGTCGCGTTCGTGCGGGAAGCGGGGGAATCCATCGGCGTGAACGAGTTATGGCTGCTCGGCAGCGAACCAATCGACGTTCGTAAACGGGTGTTGATCGTCACCGGCGACGACTGGACCGGCCA
>JAHDWY010000172.1 GCA_023384315.1 Candidatus Hydrogenedentota bacterium
CTCCCTTGCCGCAGTGGATCAACACGCGGAAACGCAGGCGACTCTTTCCGCACCCGCACACTACTGGCAAGCACGAACTGCTCCTTACCTGTCCAACTGCACCTTTCTCTGCTGATTCAGCATCCACGCAATTTCGAGTAGTCCCGTTCTGACGCGCGCCGCCGGCGTGCTGGAGCGAATTGCAATCGATTGTCCATGGGCATGCGAGCCCAGGACGTGGAGCTGACGCCAATGAGTACGGATTCTTCCGCACCGAACAGCAATGCGCGAACACCGCGCGCCAACAAAAACACCTTGGTAGCCGTATGCCTGATTGCCGCAGTTTCGGCTGGGCTTGGTTTCGTCGTGCGCGGGTGCTTTACCTCTCCTACGGCACCCGCATCGCCGGCGGCCTCCGAGGAGGCCGCCCCTGAGTCGAATGAGGCGCAGGTCTGGACCTGCTCGATGCACCCGCAGATTCGCCTGCCCGAGTTTGGACTGTGCCCCATCTGCGCCATGGACCTGATCCCGGTCAGCGCCGGGAACGACGCCGGCGACGGCATGGCCATGCGAACCTTCACCACGAGCGAAGCCGCAGCCAAGCTCATGCAGGTCGCCACGAGCCCGGTCGAGCGGCGGTTCGTGACGAAGGAAGTCCGCATGGTCGGCAAGATCGACTATGACGAAACGAAGCTGGGCTACATCACGGCGTGGGTGCCGGGACGACTGGACCGATTGTACGTGGATTACACCGGTATCCGAGTCGAGAAGGGCGACCACATGGTCTACCTGTACAGCCCGGAAATCCTGACCGCGCAGGAGGAACTCCGGCGCGCTGCCACCGCGGCCGCAAACATGCGCCAGGACGCGCCGGAGGTGCTCAAGCAGACCGCGCGCACCACGCTGGAAGCCGCGCGGAACAAGCTGCGCCGATGGGGCCTGACGGACGAGCAGATCGCCGAAGCGGAGAGCCAAGGCACGGTATCGGATCACATCACGATTTACGCGCCCATGGGCGGCACGGTCATCGAGCGCATGGGGCAGGAAGGCATGTACGTCGAGACCGGCACCAAAATCTATACCATCGCCGACCTGAATGAAGTGTGGGTCATGCTGGATGCTTACGAGTCGGATCTCCCCTGGCTTCACTACGGCCAGAACGTGGAATTCACGACGGAGGCCTATCCGGGAGAAGTATTCTCCGGCGTCATCGCCTTTATCGATCCGATCCTCGACGAAATGACGCGCACGGTGAAGGTCCGCGTCAACGTGCCGAATCCTGACGGCCGGTTGAAGCCGGAAATGTTTGTGCGCGCGACAGTCCGTTCGAACATCGCCACCGGCGGCCGCGTCATGGACCCCGGACTGGCCGGCAAGTGGATCTCGCCCATGCATCCCGAGATCGTCAAAGAAGGCCCCGGCTCCTGCGATATCTGCGGGATGGCGCTGGTCCCGGCCGAAAAGCTTGGGTATGTGCCCGCGGAAGCCAATGAGGAAGACATGCCCCTCGCCATCCCCGCGAGCGCGGCGCTGCTGACCGGCAAGCGCGCGGTCGTGTACGTCGAGGTTCCCGAAACCGAGAAGCCGACGTACGAAGGTCGCGAGGTCCTGCTCGGCGCCCGTGCCGGAGACTACTACATCGTGCGGTCGGGCCTTTCCGAAGGCGAGCTGGTCGTGACGAATGGCAACTTCAAGATTGACAGCGCGCTGCAGATTCACGCGAAACCCAGCATGATGACGCCGGATGGTGGCGCGGTGGTTCATGCGGAGGA
Organism: Candidatus Hydrogenedentota bacterium; assembly: GCA_023384315.1. Lineage (GTDB taxonomy): Bacteria > Hydrogenedentota > Hydrogenedentia > Hydrogenedentales > SLHB01 > JAHDWY01. The sequence goes on from JAHDWY010000172.1 coordinate 1,752, forward strand.
GGGCCCGCCGCTGCCTTTCATCCTGGTGGAGCAACTTGATGCCGTGAATGGGGCCTACGTGGCGGTGCGGGAAAGCGTCGATGCCGCCGAACATGATGTGACGGATTCCGCGCTCATTGCGCTGGAAGAATCGGTGGCGAATGTGGACATGACGCTGTTTCCGCCCAAAGCCCATTCGGTCTGGATGGAGTACTCGATGCGTCTGAAGAACGACATCATCGCGCTGCGCGACGCGACCTCGCCCGACGACCGGTCTGATGCCGAGCAGCGCATGTCTGACACCGTGAGCCAACTTCGGCACCAGTTGGCATTGCCGGCCGGCGGCGCCGATGCAGATTCCCCCCAAGCGCCAGCCGAGTTCCGCAATCCATTGGCCGGCGTTTTGAAGGACTACTTCGCGGTGCAGACTGCGTTGGCCGGCGATGATCTCGATGCGGCAACCGCCGCCGCGAAGAACGCCGCATCGGCTCTGGCTTCAATTGAGTCCGAGGCATTACCGGAACCGCTGCTCACGCAATGGACCGGAACGGATGCGGTCGCCTTGAAAACGGCCGTCGATCGACTGGTTTCCAGCGCGGATATGGACGCATTTCGCGTTGCATTCGAACCGTTCTCCGAGGCGTTGACCGCCGTTCTTCGCACATACGGAATGCCGGATGGAGAGAACGCGTACGTGGTGCACTGCCCGATGGCGTTCGAGTTCGAAGGGGCAGACTGGCTGCAGGCCAGTTCGGACGAGGTGCTGAATCCGTACTTCGGAAGCGAGATGTTGAACTGCGGCGAGGTAACGGGCCGCATCGGCGGTGCCAGCACCGCTGAAGACGCAGCGCACGATCACGCCGCCCATGAGGGTTCGGCCCATGAGTAGCGATAGCGTCAGAAGCGAGCCCAAACCCGAGTCCATCGTCGACAAAGTGATCTGGTTCTGCTTGCGCCACAAACTCGTGGTCGCGCTGTTGACCGCCTTCGTTGTGCTTTGGGGCGTTATCGTTGCGCCGTTCGACTGGGATATCGGCCTGCTGCCCAGGAACCCCGTCGCCGTAGATGCCATTCCGGACATCGGCGAGAATCAGCAGATCGTCTTTACAGAATGGGAAGGCCGGTCGCCCCAGGACGTTGAGGACCAAGTCACGTACCCGTTGACGACGGCGCTGTTAGGCATTCCCGGCGTGAAGACGATCCGCAGCTATTCGTACTTTGGGTTCTCGTCCATCTTTATCATCTTCGAGGAGGGCATCGAGTTTTACTGGTCCCGGAGCCGGGTCCTGGAGAAGCTCAACAGCCTGCCCGGGGGAAGTCTGCCGGAAGGCGTGCAGCCTGCGCTCGGCCCGGATGCGACCGCGTTGGGCCAAGTGTATTGGTATACCCTCGAAGGCCGCGATCCCGACGGCAATCCAACACCTGGCTGGGACCTCCATGAACTGCGCAGCATTCAGGATTGGCAGGTCCGTTACGCCCTGCTCAGCGCGGGCGGCGTCAGCGAGGTGGCGTCCGTCGGCGGCTACGTGCAGGAGTATCAGATCGACGTCGACCCCGACGCCATGCGCGCGTACAACGTCACACTGGACGATGTCTTCAATGCAGTGCGCATGTCCAACGTCGACGTGGGGGCGCGGACCATCGAGATCAACAAGGTCGAGTACATCATTCGTGGCCTCGGCTTCATCGAACATATCGCGGATATCGAAAACACGGTCGTCCGAGTGAACGACAACGTGCCCATCTACGTAAAGGACATCGCGACGGTCGCGCTTGGACCCGAGATGCGGCGGGGCGTGCTGGACAAGAAAGGCGCGGAGGTTGTGGGCGGCGTGGTTGTGGTCCGGTACGGGTACAATCCGCTGCAGGCGATTAAGAACGTTAAAACCAGAATCGGCGAGATCGCGGCGGGGCTGCCCGTCCGGGCGGTCGTGGACTACCACAAGGTGAGCGCGGAACAAGTGTCGCAGTTCGCCCGGTCACAGGGGTTGATGGAGACGGGTGGCCCCGGGATCGATCAGGAGACCTGGGTATCCTGGCTGCGGCAGACTCCCCGCGCCGAGTGGCCGGAGTGGGTCACGTTGAGCCAGGTGACCATTGTGCCGTTCTACGACCGCACCGGATTAATCTACGAAACACTCGGCACGCTCAACGAAGCGATCGTTCAGCAAATTCTCATCACCGTCATCGTGATCATCATCATGGTGGTCCACTTGCGCAGTTCGATTCTCATCAGCCTCGTGCTCCCGCTCACGGTGTTGACCACCTTCATCGCCATGAAGACTTTCGGCGTCGATGCCAACATTGTGGCGCTCTCGGGCATCGCGATCGCCATCGGCACCGTGGTCGACATGGGTATCATCATCTGCGAGAACGTGCTGAAACACCTCGACGAGGCGGACCCGGAAGAGGATCGGCTCCACGTGGTTTACCGCGCAGCTAGCGAAGTCGGAAAAGCGGTGATTACGGCCATCTCGACGACGGTCATCAGCTTCCTCCCCGTCTTCACGATGATCGGCGCAGAGGGCAAGCTCTTCAGACCGCTCGCCTTCACCAAAACATTCGCGTTGATCGCATCGGTGATTGTCGCCTTGACGATCATCCCCGCGCTTGCGCATATCCTCCTTGCGGGAAAGTTTAAGTCGGACTGGCTCAAGCGCGCGACGTTGTTGCTGTTGACGCTGGCTGGCGTCGTGGTGTACTTCATGGTCGCGTGGTGGGCGGGACTCATCCTGATCGGCATGGGTCTGTACCACCTGTTCGAAGGCCGTCTGCCGCGGAACGTCCGCAAGCTGGGACCATGGGCTGCGAACCTGGTGGCGGTGGTGTTGGTCGTCGTACTACTCACCAACGACTGGCTTCCCCTGGGTCCGTCTCGCGGTATGGCGCTGAATCTCACATTCGTAACCATACTGGTTGGGGGATTGCTCGGATTCTTCCTGTTGTTCCAACTGGTGTACGAACCGTTGTTACGCTTCTTCCTACGGCACAAGGTTATTTACATGGCCATGCCGGTTGTTATCCTGCTTGCGGGCGCCAGCGCGTGGCTGGGCTTCGGGGCGGTGTTCGGCTTCGTCCCGCGCGCCGCGGAAGCGATGGGCATCGGCAAGGAGGCCGTGCAGCAGAATCGGCTATGGTCCTGGGCGTATCACAAGTTCCCCGGATTCGGAAAAGAGTTCATGCCGCCGTTGGACGAGGGGTCGTACCTGTACATGCCGACCACGATGCCGCATGCGAGCATCGGGGAAGCCCTTGAGATAATCCAGTTGCAGGATCGGGCGATCTCGTCCATACCCGAGGTGGACATGGTGGTCGGGAAGCTCGGCCGCGCGGAAAGCCCCCTGGACCCGGCGCCGATCAGCATGATCGAGACGGTGGTCAACTACAAATCGGAATACAAGACCGACGAGTCCGGCCGGCGGCTCACCTTCAAATATGACGAGGAAACGGACGAGTTCATCCGGGATGAGAATGGCGAGCTGATACCCGACCCGAAAGGAAAGGCTTATCGGCAATGGCGGGAGCAGATTCGCACGGCGGACGACATCTGGGACGAGATCGTCAAGGCGGCGGAGATCCCTGGAACGACATCCGCCCCGAGACTGCAACCGATCGCGGCGCGCATCGTGATGCTGCAAAGCGGCATGCGCGCGCCCATGGGGGTCAAGGTGAAGGGGCCGGACCTGGAAACCATCGAGGAGGTAGGTCTCGAGATCGAGCAGTTCCTCAAAGAGGTGCCCGGCGTGGAACCGGCCGCCGTGATTGCGGACCGGGTGGTGGGCAACCCGTATCTCGAGATCGACATCGACCGCAACGCCATTGCGCGGTACGGCCTTACCATCCGTGACGTGCAGGATGTGATTGAAGTCGCCATCGGCGGGACCCCGATTACGACGACCGTCGAGGGGCGCGAGCGCTACCCCGTGCGCGTGCGGTACAAGCGCGAGTTGCGCGACCAACTGGAAAGCCTGGAGCGAATCCTGGTTCCCTCGATGGATGGCGCACAGATCCCATTGGGCCAGTTGGCGGATATCCAGTATGTGCGCGGCCCCATGGCGATCAAGAGCGAAGACACGTTCCTGGTCAGCTACGTGTTGTTCGACAAGAAGCCTGGATTCGCGGAGGTCGACGTAGTCGAAAGCGCGAAGACGTACCTCGACGGCACGCTGGAGAGCGGCGAGTGGTCGCTCCCCGCGGGGGTGAGCTACACCTTTGCCGGGAATTACGAGAACCAGCTTCGCGCCCAGAAGACACTGTCGCTGGTGCTGCCCATCTCGTTGTTTCTGATTTTCCTGATCCTCTACTTCCAGTTCTCTTCCTACGCGACGACCTTGCTCGTATTTTCGAGCATCCTTGTCGCCTGGTCGGGGGGCTTCGTGCTGCTTTGGTTGTACGGACAACCCTGGTTTCTCGATGTGACGATTATGGGCATTCACCTGCGCGAACTCTTCCAGGTGCATCCCATCAATCTGAGCGTCGCAATCTGGGTCGGCTTCCTCGCGCTTTTCGGAGTGGCCTCGGACGATAATGTCGTAATTGCAACCTATCTGGACCAGAGCTTCGAGAAAGGCGAAATCAAATCCATTGACGATATCCGAAATGCGACGCTCGAAGCGGGCAAACGCCGAATCCGGCCCTGCCTGATGACGACAGCAACGACCATCCTCGCGTTAATGCCGGTACTGACCTCGACGGGCCGGGGCGCCGACATCATGGTGCCGATGGCCTTGCCTTCCTTCGGCGGAATGACCATCGAGATCATCACGCTGTTCATGACGCCCGTGGTGTATTGCTGGATGAAGGAACTAAAATTTCGAATGAACCCGCCGGAAGGCGCGGAGCTTCCCCCGGGACTATTTCATCGAATCCGATTGCCGCGCTTACCGCGGTATCGTAAGCGGGAGAGTTGAGCATGAACGTTCATCGAAAAACGCATCGCTCGTTTGCCGGGGTAACGGGTGCGGCGGCGATTGTTCTGGCTATAGTCGCGGTCGCGCCGGCGTCTGAAGTGGCGCCGCCGGAGTTCTACGCGGCCAACGAGGAACTCCGCGAATACCTGCTTGAAGCCGGCGATCGCCATCCCATGGTGAAGGCGCTGCACGAAGAATGGCTGGCAGCGCTCGAACGCGTGCCACAGGCGACGTCGCTCGAAGACCCCATGTTTGGGTTCACGTACTTCCTGCGATCCGACGATAGCCGCTATCGCGCCATGCTGGCCCAGTCGTTCCCGTGGTTTGGCACGCTCAAGACCCGTGGCGAAAAGGCGCGGTTGGAGGCGGACGCAGCCCTGGAGAGGTTGTACGCGGCACGTAACGAAGTATTCGCCGAGGTCAAGAAGGCCTATTTCGACTACGCCTTCCTCGCCGAGAGCATTCGGGTTACCGAATCGCAAGTCGAGATTCTGACGTACACCGAGGACATTGTGAACTCGCGATTCGGGCTCGGCATGAGCGGCCAGGAAGACTTGCTTCGCATTCAGATCGAGCAGTCGAAGCTGCAGGACCGCTACGACGGGCTCATGCAGTACCGTCCTGCGCTGGCGGCCCAACTCAACGCGGCCATTGGCCGGGAAGCGGCGGAAGATCCGCCGTGGCCGGTGGCCATCCCGCTGCCGCCGGAAGCGCCTCCCGCGCCGATCGTGCTCGCACGGTTGCGCGTGGCGAATCCGGCACTGGCCGAATCGAACCGTTTGATCGACAGCTTGTCGAAAGATGTTGAGTTGGCCAAGAAGACGCGCTACCCCAATTTCACGGTGTCGCTGGAATACCTCGACATGAAGGATGCACGCAATCCATCTCGGACAGGACCGTTCCTGGAAATGCTCGATTCGTTCCGGACCTGGACTACCCCGGTGCGGGTGGACCTGCCTGAAGCGCCAAACCCGAACGATCCGTACTTGCAGCAGATTGGCACGTTAGTCTCGGGAGCACGAAACGTCAGACGCCAGATCCGGCCGGATACGTTGGGCGGTCTGATGAGCGTCAATCGACTGGCGGACGTCGAAAGCGCCTTCGACAATGCCAAGCGTCAGGACGAGGTGATGTTCTCGGTGAACATGAACATCCCGATCTGGCGGAAACGCATCGACGCCGCCATCGCCGAGGCGAAGCACATGGAATCCGCGGCGGAACACGAGAAGTACCGAAGAGTGATTGCCCTGGAATCGGCCGCGAAGATGGCCCTGTTCGAAATGCAGGATGGACGCCGCCGCTACAATCTTTTTGAAACCACGCTCATTCCGCAGGCGCAGCAAACCTACGAGGCCGTCCAGACGACCTACGCCAGCGGCAGCGTCGATGCGGACTTCCT
>JAHDWY010000173.1 GCA_023384315.1 Candidatus Hydrogenedentota bacterium
CCCCTTGGCGACCTGGGTTTCTATCGATTCTACCTGGGTTATTCCAACTACGACGAAGCGGAGTACCAATCCGGCAAGAGCGCGAACGACGCCTGGGACTCGACGTTCGGGGGCTTCCGGATTGACCTGACCCCTGACGAATCCGATACCGTGACGATCGAAGGGCGGGCATCGGGCAACGACACGTCGGAGACGCTGGATCTCCCGACGCGGACGTTCCCGTTCCGCCGGCGAACGGACGGCAGCGAGGACCTGGCGAGGCGGAGTCTTGTCGCGCGTTGGAACCGTGACCTCGCCAATGACTCGCGGATTCAGCTTCAGGCGTACTACGACTACTTTGAATCCGATGCAACTAATATTTTGCAGCGCGAGCACACCGTGGATCTTGATTTTCAGTATGAGTTCAGTGCGGGTGAGCGGCACCGCATCGTTTGGGGTGCGGGTTTCCGCTATGTGAGCGACGATATTCGCGGAACGAATCTATTGTCGCTGGACCCGGACGAACGGGACCTCAAGATATTCAGCGCGTATCTGCAGGACGAAATTACCGTGATTCCGGATACGCTCAGCCTGACGCTGGGTGCCAAGCTGGAGCACAACAGTTACAGCGGCGTGGAGATACAACCAAACGCGCGGCTGACATGGACCCCCGCGGATCGGCACACGGTATGGCTTGCCGCGTCGCGGGCCGTGCGGAGCCCATCCCGCGCGGAATTGGACGTGCGATTGGAGAACACGACCACGCGCCGCCTGGCCGTCGCCCTGTACGGAGACGAAGATTTCGAGTCGGAAAACGTCCTTGCGCTGGAGGCCGGGTATCGCGTTCAACTGCACGAAACCGCCGCCCTGGATTTGGCCCTGTTTCACAATAGCTATGACGATCTCAGAACGACGGAGTTCCGGCGGCCATTCATCGAAGTTGATCCCCTTCCCGTTCATCTCGCCATTCCTGTCGTCGCCGACAACAACATGTCGGGGACGGCCTATGGGTTCGAGGCGGCGTTGGATTGGCGCCCCAGGGAGTGGTGGCGCGTCCGAACCGGATACTCCTATCTCGAAATGGACCTCTCGCCGAATCCCGACACCATCGACCTGTTGTCCGGCACGGTCGAGGATGAATCGCCGGAGCAGCAGTTCTTCATGCACCACAGTTTCGATTTGCCGCGCAATGTCGAGATTGACGCGACGTTCCGGTACGTCGACGCCATCCCCGCCCTTGGCGTAGACGATTATCTGACCATGGATATCCGGCTCGCCTGGTTGCCGCGAGAGAACCTCGAATTCTCCCTGGTCGGACAGAACCTCTTCGAAGACTCCCACCTCGAGTACGCGCCCAGCTTCATCAACACCGTACCCAGCGAAGTGGAACGCGGCATCTACGGAAAGGTTTCATGGAGGTTCTGACGCAATACGCGACCCGTGCTTGTCGCGCGGCTGCGCAACGCCAATGGCTTCGGCTGACGTTGGGTTTCCTGGTGGCCATTCTGGGCGCGAGCGAAACACCGGTTTCGGGTGCGACGGACGAGGCGCCGACTGAATACGAAGTCAAGGCCGCATTCATTTTCAAATTTGTCAGTTTTGTCGAGTGGCCTGAGGAGTCCTTTCCGGAAAACGATACGCCGATTCGAATCGGCATTCTGGGCGAGGACCCATTTGGAACCGCACTGGACCGCACCATTGAGGGCAAGTCGGTTCGCGGTCGAAGGCTCGAAGCCACGCGATCGAACGATGCCGAAGAACTTAGCGCCTGTCATATGGTGTTCGTCGCCCAGCCGGTGCCCGCCGACGTTCAATCCCTGACAACCAAGTTGCACGAACGTCATATCCTGACGATCGGCGATTCTGCCGACTTCGCGAAACGCGGCGGCATCATTAATTTCGTCGAACAGGAAGGCAAGATCCGGTTTGAGATCAATGCGAAATCCGCCCAGCGGGCGGACATTCGCATTAGCTCCCAGCTTCTGAACCTGGCGCACCTTATCGAGTCCGAGGATGACGGGGAGGAGGACCGTGAAGAAGCTCCGGCTTGACGATCTCTCCATCGGCAAGAAGCTGACGCTGCTGGTAATGCTACCCAGCCTCGCGGCGTTGTTGCTCGCCACGACGACAATCGTCGCGGTGGATCTCGTCTCGTTTCGAAACTCCACGATCGAGGATCTGCGAGCCATTGCTTCGGTCATCGCCGAGAATAGCGCTGCGGCCGTGATGTTCGATGCCCCCGGCGAAGCCGAGACGATCATGTCGGCCATGTCCGTGATGGAGGAGATCGAAACGGCGTTCATCTACGGCGCGGAAGGCGAATTGTTCACGCACTGGCATCGCGTACCCGTTCAGGAACACCAAGAGGACCCCGGCATTCCGGCGCGCGCAGTCTACCTATCGTGGACTAAACTAATCGTAGTCAAGCCCATCGAACGAGATGGCACGCCGGTGGGAACCCTCGTGCTCCATGCCAACCGAAACTCCTTCTGGACCCGCGTAATGCGGGACATCGTCGTGTTCGCCCTGGCCATCGGAGCGGCGCTGATTCTGGCACTGGTAATTCAGTCGCGTTGGCGGCATTTGATTACCGACCCGATCTTTCATCTGGCAAAGATCGCGAAGTCGATATCCCAGGAAAAAGACTACTCGGTGCGCGCACAGACCTTCGGTCACGACGAAATGGGCATCCTGATCGAACAGTTCAATGCCATGATCGAACGGGTAGAACGCCGGGATGCGGCCCTGCAGCAGGCGCAATCGGACCTCGAGTTGCGAGTGTTGGAACGCACCAAGGCGCTTCAGGAAGAAGTCCACGAGCGGGAACAGGCCCAGCACGCGCTAAAGGCGAGCGAGGCGCGGCTGCGCGGGGTCCTCGAGGATCAGACGGAGTCCGTTCACCGGTTTACTCCGGATGGAAGGCTCACGTACGTGAACGGCGCGTTCGCGCGATTCTGGAACAAGTCGCAGGAAGAGCTAACCGGGACGAATCTATTCGACCTTATTCCAGAGCCGGAGAGCCGGGTGGTCGCTGATTTCGTTTCCCATCTCACTCCGGATCACCCGATCAACACCCATCGAAGCGAGATCCTCCGCCCGACGGAGGCTCCCATCTGGTATGAGTGGACGTTTCGGGCCTTCTTTGATGAATCCGGCCGCGCGGTGGAGTATCAGTCGGTCGGGCGGGACGTGACCGATCGGGTGAGCGCGGAAACGGCGCTGGTTCGAGCGAAGGAAGAAGCGGAACGGACGAACGAGCAACTGCAGGATGCGATAGCCCGCGCGAATCAAATGGCCATCGAGGCGGAAGTGGCGAACGCCGCCAAGAGCGAATTCCTGGCCAACATGAGCCATGAGATTCGTACGCCCATGAATGGACGGGTCTGTTGCTCGACACCGAGTTGGATGACGAACAGCGCGACCATGCGGAGACCATTCTCGAGTCGTCAAATGCCCTCCTTGCCATCATCAATGATATTCTCGACTTTTCCAAGGTGGAAGCGGGGCGCCTCGAACTGGAGGTCATTGACTTCGATCTGCGTATCGCGATTGAGGAAGTCCTCGACCTGCTTGCCGTGCGGGCGCAGGAGAAAGGCCTGGAGATCGCGTCGCTCGTGGAGCCCGGTGTGCCGTCACGTGTCAAAGGCGATCCGGGACGGCTGCGCCAGATCCTTATCAATCTGGTCTCCAACGCCATCAAGTTCACGGAGCACGGCGAAGTCATCATTCATGCGACGCTCGACCAGGAGTCCGAGCACCTATCGACAATCCGGTTTGCCGTGACGGATACGGGAATCGGGATTCCGAAGGATAGGATGGACCGCTTGTTTAAGTCCTTCTCTCAAGTCGACAGCTCCACTACGCGCCGGTATGGCGGCACGGGGCTGGGACTTGCCATATCGATGCAGCTTGCAAACCTCATGGGAGGGGAAATCGGCGTCGAGAGCGAAGAAGGAAAGGGGTCGACTTTCTGGTTTACGTGCAGGTTGGAGCACCAGCGCGGCGCAGACACCGAAGAAGAATTTCCCCTGGAGCCTATCGAGGGCCAGCGGATCCTTGTTGTTGACGACAACCAGACGAATCGGGCTGTCTTGTCTCAACAGTTGAATCGCTGGGGATGTCATTGCGAGGTGGTAGCGGATGGCCGTTCCGCACTCGACGCGATTCGGGTGCGGGCCAGCGCTGGAACGCCATTTGACCTCGTCCTCATCGACTCCCTTATGCCCGAGATGGATGGGCAGCAACTTGCCAGTGCCATCAGGGCGGACGCCGTGTTGGGAGACCCCGTTCTGGTCATGATCACGTCCAGCGCGCGCCGGGGCGAAGCGTCCCGGTTTCACGAGCTGGGGTTTGTGGCGTACCTCACCAAACCGGTCAAACGCTCCCAGCTCTACGATTGCCTCCGTGCGGCGCTGGGCACTCGCCGCCACGGCGAGTCGGAGAAGCCGCAACGGCTAATCACTCGCCATTCCGTCGTCGAGCGCAAGAAGTATACGAAACGGATTCTTGTTGCCGAAGACAACCCCATCAACCAGAAGGTGGCGCTCCGGGTTATTGAAAAACTCGGCTATCGCGCCGATGCGGTCGCAAACGGAATGGAAGCAGTATCAGCCGTTAAGCGCCTGCCCTACGACTTGATTCTGATGGACGGCCAGATGCCCGAAATGGATGGGATTGAGGCCACACGGATTATTCGTCAGGGAGAATCCGGCGCCAAGCGGCGCATTCCAATCGTCGCGCTTACGGCGCACGCCATGCAGGGGGACCGCGACCGGTATATTGCCGCGGGGATGGACGACTATCTGGCCAAACCGTTACAGCCCCGCGAGCTGGCCGAGATGATCGAACGGTACGTTGGGGACGGCACGACGGTGCCCGAAATCCCAAAGGAACGACCTGGCAAGGGGAGCCGAAAACCCGTGTTCAACCGTCGAGCGCTGTTGGCCCGGCTGGACAACGACACGGAATTGTTCGACGAGCTGGTGCAGGTCTTTCTGGCGGATTGCGACGCGCAATTCGGTCGTATGCGGAGCGCGCTTTCGCAGCGGGACGCCACCTCGCTCAGCCGCTTGGCGCACACGTTAAAGGGTTCCGCACTGAACGTCGAGGCTGGAGACATTGCAGATTCGGCTCGCACCCTCGAAGCGAGTGCCGCGAAGCAGGATTGGGAGTTAGTGGATGCCGCCCTCAAGGATGTGGAGCTTGCCTTACAGAAGTTTAAGTCGGTCATCGTTGTTTCGTAGGATGGGGGACGGGGCGGACGGCCGATCTCCAGGTACCCGAGGATAGAATCGATGGAAATCCTGATAGCAGAAGACGACGTCACTTCGCGCCGGATGCTTGAGGCCGTACTGGAGAAATGGGGATACCAGGTGCAGGTCGTGAACAACGGTGAACGCGCCCTCGAGATCCTGCTCGAAGCTGGTAGTCCGCCGCTGGCCCTTTTGGACTGGATGATGCCCGGTATCGACGGGGTCGAGGTGTGTCGCCGCGTGCGCCAAAACCGGAAAGACACGCTTCCCTACATTGTCCTCGTAACCGCGCGGGCGAACAAGGCCGATATCGCCTTTGGGTTGAATGCCGGCGCGGACGACTACATCGTGAAGCCCTTCGACCGCGACGAACTCAAGGCCCGGGTGGGGGCTGGCGAGCGGATCGTCGCACTTGAACAGGAAGGAGCGCGGAGGCTCCGGAAACTGCAAGACGCGCTGGACCACATTAAGACGCTACAAGGGATTCTTCCCATCTGCATGTACTGCCGGCGAATCCAGTCGGATGATGCGTCTTGGCAGCGCATCGAGGAGTACGTCGCCGAACACTCCAACGCGGAATTCAGCCACGGCATGTGTCCGGATTGCACTGCGAAGTACCATCCCGAATTGCTCAAGGACTAAGCAATACCGTTGTATCTCGACCAATCCCGCCCGTAATCTTGCAGTACAAGGAGTTGCCGCCATGTTGGAAACCGCAGACCTCGACGCCCGCTTGTCAAAAAAAGACGCGAAGGAAGCGCTCGATCGGCTGGACCTCGAGTTGTCCCAGTTACAGCGGGACCTGCAGCCGGACGGTTGCCCGGTGCTTGTCGTCTTTGAGGGGTGGGACGCGGCGGGGAAAGGGTCTGTACTGAACCGGTTGCTGCAACCCCTGGACCCGCGCGGCTATAAAGTGCACAACATCAAGGAACCGACCCTCGAAGAACGCATGTATCCCGCTTTGTGCCGGTTCTGGCTCACGGCGCCGGCGCGCGGCACCATTGCCATCTACAACCATAGCTGGTACCGGCAGGTGCTCAACGAGCGCGTCGAGGGCGACGTGAATGGTGCGGGGCTGCACCAGGCCTACGAGCGTATCCGGACGTTTGAGCGGCAGTTGCAGGACGATGGTGCGGTTGTCGTCAAGTTCTTCTTCCACATTTCCAAGAAGGAACAGGCGAAACGGTTTAAGCGGATTGCCAAGGATCCCGCCTTCGCGTGGAAGGTCGGCAAAGCGGAACGCAAACGGCACAAGAAATACTCGGACTACGAGCAGGCGGTGGAGGACATGCTGCGCGAAACATCGACCTCGTACGCGCCGTGGACCATCGTTCCCGCGACGGACGAGAATTTCGCCGAGGTCATGGTCGCGGAAACGTTGCATGCCGCGCTCAAGGCGGCGCTCGCGGGAGGTGAAAGCGGTACGGCGCAGCCCGTGATTGCCGCGCCCCGGCGGACAAGCCCGCTGGATCGGGTAGACCTTGCGGTCAAGATTGAACGGAAGGAATACGACAAGGCGCTGCCAAGGCTTCAGTCTGAGTTGCGGCGCCTGCAACACCTCTGCTACTTCGCGCGAACGCCGGTGATCATTGTCTACGAGGGCACCGACGCCTCCGGCAAGGGCGGCAACATCCGCCGGCTGACGCGGGGCCTTGACCCGCGCGGGTACGAGGTGGTCCCCGTCGGCGCGCCTCAAGGCGAGGAACGGCGCCGGCATTATCTCTGGCGATTCTGGTCGGCATTGCCGAAGGCGGGGCACTTCACCATCTTCGACCGGAGCTGGTATGGCCGCGTCCTCGTCGAGCGCGTGGAGGGGTTCGCCAAACCGCACGAATGGGAGCGGGCCTACCGCGAGATCAACGAATTCGAGCAGCAACTCGTGGAATTCGGGGCGGTCCTTGTGAAGTTCTATCTACATATATCCAAAGACGAGCAACTCAACCGGTTCAAAGAGCGGGAAACGCTGCCGCATAAGCGGTGGAAATTGACCGACGAGGACTGGCGCAACCGCGAGCGCTGGGAGGATTACTGGGATCCCGTGTCCGACATGATCGAGCGCACCTCGACTCCCCACGCGCCATGGATTATCATCGAAGCGAATGACAAGCGCTACGCCCGGATCAAAGCGCTGCGGACTGTTGTCGATTGGCTTTCCGCATCGCTACCCGACACGGACTGAAGCGCTGCGACCATGCCAAACCAAATGAGGAACGTTTCCATTTATCGGATGAAATGCGTACGAACGACGACCGGTTTCCACGGCTTCACCCTGGTGGAACTCCTGGTTGTCATTGCAATTATCGGTATCCTTTCCGCCATTCTGCTGCCCGCGCTCGCGCGCGCCCGCGAATCGGCGCGGCGTGCTTCGTGCCAGAACAACCTGAAACAGTTCGGTACGATCTTCGCCATGTACGCCGGCGAGAATAAGGGCGACTATCCGCCGCCGGCCCCTTACGGCAGCGTACGGCCGGATGGACGGTCGTCGCCGCTTTTCGAATCTCCACACGGCGCGAGTATCGTTCCGGATTATCTCGCGGATTCCGCGATCGCGGAATGTCCATCCGATTTAGGGGCCGATCCGGGATGGGTGAGCGTAGGCCCTCGCGTGCCATCCGGCGGAATCGCGTTCGACCGATGGCAGAAGGACGCCCTTCAGGCGCAGGACGCGGTTTCGTACGACTATTACCTGTGCGCGGAACTTGCCCGTTCCTACATGTACAAAGGATACCTCGCCGCTAACGCGGCCGAGTACTACGGAATCTGGGGGGCAAAATCGGTCAATCCCATCGTA
>JAHDWY010000174.1 GCA_023384315.1 Candidatus Hydrogenedentota bacterium
CCACCCCATCCGGCGCGGGCCGTCCGTTGCGCCCGCCCCCGATAACGAGCAGTCCCGTTTGGCTTTCGAGTTCGTCCGGTTTAATAATCGTCAGCCAATGCTTCCACTCGGTCCGGTCCACTTCGTCGGGCGAACGCCAAGACTGCGAGGTGAGGTCGATAACGAAAACGGAATACCCTTCACCGTCAATGGTCTTTTCGATGCTGTACGTGTAAGAAGGGTCCGATTCCGCTACGTAGCGATCGAGTGCGGTCTGCTCCGTCCCCGGAGCGCCGGGTATCCCGAGGCCGGCACATCCTGACAGGGCGATCACTACACATGGGATCAGCCAGTATGCCGTCCGTCGCGATACGCGAAAGAAATTGTTGCTCATGGGACTCTCCTCTGCTCGTGACCGAAAGGGTTAACCTATGCCCTGTGATGAATCATCGAACAATCGCATGATCCGCGCGAATTGTCAACCGGCTAAGGGACTGCCGCAGCGATCTACACCTGCCTGGAATCCTGCGCGTGGCACGCAAACATGAGCAAGCGCCATGCAACGGCACCAGAGATTGCGAGCCAGAATGCCGCCCAAAACCATGCGGGCAGCCAGGTCGCCTCGGCGAGCAACGTCGCGTCGGAGACTTGGCCTGTCCCGCCACGAAGCAGGCCGAACAGATCGACGAGCACATAGAGGCAACTCGTCAAACCAATCGTCTTCAATGTGAGGGCGTTCACGTGCTGTGACGCCCAGACGGCGCAGGCCAGGAGGGCCACACCGGCTACTAGGCCAAAAAGGAAGCCTCCGGCGAGGATAGGCCGCACCCACAATAGGGTGACGGCAATCAGCACGACGGCCACAATACCGAGCGTGTACTGGGAACGGTTCCAGCGGGCGGACAGCACCAGAAGCGTCCCGCCGCACAACATACTCCCCACGTAGCCCGCGGACAGGATGACAAAGGGCCAGCCGCCCCTGGTAATGCATAGCCCGCCTCGACCGGGCGCGATCTGAATTTCGACGATGGATCCACCAGTCACCAGCGCCGCGATTCCGTGGCTGATTTCGTGGAAGAACACGACGAGCGAGCGAAGGGGGAAGAGGAGTGCTGTGTCCCAAAGCAGTGCCGCGACGAGAACGATTGCGAGGAGAACGGCTACTTCGGTCCAACGAATTCTGGAATACCGTTTTGGCATTGGTCCCACGAAAGCTACCGGATGGACGGTTTGGTACGTGAAGCGAGCACGATTATGCCTGATATGAAACGAGAAATTCACGGCAATGCTCAAGACACAAGTGCGCAAATTGAGTACACTTATACGGAAGATCCCGTTTCTTATCCAAATCCTGCCGACCCGATCTTTACTTTTCCGCACCGACCGTTCAAATTTTCAAGAAGCTACGGCGAATGGACTTAGCTGCGAGCGGGCACATGTTGCCCGCCCCGCAAATCACGTTTTTTCTCCATATTGGTACAGAAATTGCTATAATTACCAATAATTAGAATTTGTGATATAGTGTCCATCGAAGTGGTATGTGGGTACGTTTCGAAGCAGCGTGGTCTGGGGATTGGGAAAGCCCTGTCGCTGCAAGCCGTATCAAGGAGGGGATCGTTATGCGTATTGCTGCAGCCGCAGTAGCAGGTTTGCTCATCGCCACGGGGGCATACGCAGACCTGCAGAACGTCGAAGTCGGCGGTGAACTTCGAATCCGGGGCCGGTACTGGTCCAACACCTATGTAGGGACGGCTAGCGGTCCGCGAGAAACACGCATTCCGGACTTCTTCGTACCGCGACGGGCAATCGGTCCGTTCGGACTCGATAGCCGTTTCGATTGGGACAGCAAAGAGTCCGACATTCGTCTGATTGAACAACGCACCGATATCGACGTGCTGGCGGATTTCACGGATAACGTGAAGGCGTATATCCAGCTCGAGAGTTTCGATCTCTGGGGAGAGGAGTTCCGCTCCGATTACATCACGGGGCTGGATTCGCGGGCATCGACCCGCAATGACGTAGAGGTCCTTCAGTCCTGGATCGAGGTGGAAAATCTTTTGGATCAACCATTGACGCTGCGTATTGGGCGCCAGCCGCTGAAGTTTGGCAAGGGATGGCTCGTGGCCGATGCGATCGCGGCAACGTTGAACATCTCGTACGACGGCGTGCGATTGACGTACGAGACCGACGACGTCCAGATCGATGCGTGGTACACGAAGCTCTTTGAGGGCGGTGTGTCCGAACAGGACGGCGACGTAGACTTCTCCGGCGTGTACGCGACGTACCGCGGCATTCCGCACCTTTGGGCGTCCTTATACTGGTTGTGGGTTCGCGATTCGCGCAGTCTCAACGACACCAATTTCATCGCCCCGATCGAGCGTCTTGAAGACTTCTTCAATCTTGATGATTACGATGCCACCAATCTACACACGGTCGGTGGCCGTCTGTGGGGCGCATACAGCGGTTTCGACTATGACCTGGAACTTGCGTATCAGTTTGGCGAAGCCGATGCGGCCGGTTTCGGATTCAAACCCGCTTCGCAAATTTATGGTGATGACGGCGCGGAGTACGCGAATTGGGGCGGCGACCTGGAGCTGGGTTACAGCTTCTCCGAAGTGCCCTGGCATCCCCGGTTGTTCCTGGGCGGCGCGTATTTCTCCGGAGAGGACAACCGGGACCTCACGTTCGGCGAATGGCTGAACCCCTTCGATCGTCCGGAAGCAAGCGTGTCGTTTAACCGGTTGTTCTCGTACTCGGTGTATTCCTGGCTTCTGGACACGGGCCAGGATCTCTCGAACTTTCATCAAGTGCGCGCCGGTGTGGAGATGTATCCAACGGACAAGATTACCGTGCATCTGAACGCGGCGTATTTCGGAGTGAACGAACCGTTCGACCGGCCACGAACGGTTGCCTTCGGCAACTGGCATATCCCCGTCGCGCCGGCGTTGAGTTTCTGGACCGAGGAAGCGGACGAAGACCTCGGCACGCGCCTCTACATGTGGATTCGATACAACTACAGCGATGACCTCTGGTTCCGGGTCGGTTGGGAGCGGTTGTTTACGGACGACGGCGCCGCGCAGGGAAGTTTCGTCAATCGGAATGGCCTCGAATTCAATGGAGGAACGGGCCGGGAAGACGCGGATTACCTGTTCTTCGAGACCGGGGTTAACTTCGGCGGCGCGGATCACCGCTATCAATAAAGGGGGGGCGCGGACCGTTTGACGGTTGCTTGCGCGCCGAAGGAGACGAAATATGTTTAAAAAGATGACTCTTTCATTGCGAATCCTTTGC
The DNA here is from genome assembly GCA_023384315.1 of Candidatus Hydrogenedentota bacterium. Taxonomy (GTDB): domain Bacteria; phylum Hydrogenedentota; class Hydrogenedentia; order Hydrogenedentales; family SLHB01; genus JAHDWY01. Next base: position 3,271 of record JAHDWY010000174.1, read on the forward strand.
GGATTTCTGGTCGTTGTCGCCATCGCAGCGATTCTCGGGTTCTCGGGCTGGCGGGGCATGCGTTCCGTGGCCGAACACGTCAGGCTGTCGGATGAGGGCTTTGCCATCGTGGCCGTGCTCGATGAGTGCGGATTCTTGCGACGGGATTTTGCGCTGCACGGCACCGAGCTCTTTGGCGGCAATACGAAGAACGCAGCCGAACTTTGGAAAGACAAATACGCAGAACTCGCCGGCATGCTTCAAAGCCTGAAAAGTGACCCGGGATTGGATGCCGACGAAAAGAAACAAATCGAAGAGGCGATTGTCGCCAGCCAGCAGTATGAGAAAGATTTCGCGGAAGAGGAAGCCGCGCAGAAAATGCGGGACGATGCCTTTGCCGAATGGGGTCGCGTCGGTTGGGACGTGACCGAAAGCATCGGGTCCGCGCAGAACGACACCATCGCGCCGGCGATGGCGAGCGCACAGGCCCAGGCGGATCCTGTCGCAATTGCACGATGGGCGGGCATCGGTCAGGGATTGCAAAGCAATATCGTGGAACCGTTCTTATTGCTTCGCATTCGGGCGATGTATCTCATCGCCAAGGGCGGGGACATCCAATACGATGAGTATACGAAACAGTTGGCCGCATTGCGTGAAAGCACTGCGAAGTGGGCGGCGTCCGTCCAGGGTGAGGCGGCCCTCGAGCAGGCGGCAACGACGATCGACGGGTTGATCGGGGAGTACGAGCGCGCGGGCGCGATGTACTATGAAGGCCTACTGAAACAGCGCGAAGCGGAAGTGGCGATGGCGGCGTCGGCAGGCGGCGTCCTTGACAAGATCAAATCCGTACAAGAGAATCTGAACGAGGCGAAACAGGCCATCATCACGCGCACGATCGGTCTGACCACGATCTTGTCACTGGGTGGCGTTGCGATCGGTTTGCTGCTGGCCTACTTTATCGCGCGCAGCATCAGCAAACCCATTAACAACGCTATCACGCAGCTGTCGGAAGGATCGCATCAACTGACGTCCGCCGCGGACCAGATTTCCACGGTGAGTCAGGAACTGGCGGGTTCGACGAGCGAACAGGCGGCCTCTCTGGAAGAGAGTTCGGCGTCGTTGGAAGAGTTGACGTCGATGACGCACCACAATGCCGACAACGCGAATCAGGCCAATACAATGGCGACGGACGTGCGGAAAGCGGTGCAAGACGCGCAGACGGCCATGGAGCGCATGTCCGCGGCCATGGGCAAAATCCGCACCTCGGCCGACGAGACGGCGAAGATCCTGAAATCCATCGACGAGATTGCGTTCCAAACGAACCTGCTGGCGCTTAACGCGGCGGTTGAGGCAGCCCGCGCGGGTGAGGCCGGTAAGGGATTCGCCGTCGTAGCGGAAGAGGTCCGCGCGTTGGCGCAACGAAGCGCCGAGGCGTCCAAGAGCACGGCCGCGTTGATTGACGAGTCGCGCGGGAATGCCGAGAACGGCGTCCATGCGTCGACGGAGGTGGCGCAGATCCTGACGCGTATCGACGACGCGGCGGGCAATGTGGCCCAATTGATTGCGGAAGTGAGTGCGGCGTGCCGCGAACAGAGTTCGGGTATCGACCAATTGAATACGGCGGTTTCCGAGATGGACAAGGCGGTGCAATCCAATGCAGCGAGTTCCGAAGAGTCCGCATCCGCCAGCGAAGAGCTGAGCGCGCAGGCCCGGGAAGTCGGTGGCGTGGTGATGGATCTGGCTGCGTTGGTCGGCGGCCATGGCGCATCGGCCGGCACGATGACGAAAGCGACCTCACCGCGACGACCTGCGAATCGCCCGAAAGCTGCGCCAGTGGAGCGCCGCAGAGTAAGCCACCCGGCTCTTCCCAGCAGTGGCAGACAGAGAAGCGCCGCCGCGTCGAAGGCTACGTCCCAATCGATTACGCCGGAGGAAGTCATCCCACTGGATGACGACGATCTCTCGGACTTTTAGTGCGTAAATGTGAGCGGTGTCACGCGGCGCCCGGAGCCAGGCTTCGGGCGCCGCGTTTCATCTGCGCGAACACGCCGCGCTTCGTACAGCAAGACTCCACCACCCACTAGGTGTGGGAGTCCTTTCGATTTCCAAACCATATCGTGTATGCTGTGGCTGCGTCTTGTTGAGGGGTTGGGTAAGGTTACAATCATCGTGAGCGCCATAGTTACCGAAAATCTGGGAAAAACCTACCGCTCATCCGTATGGAAGAGTACCGTACGGTCTCTTGACGGACTGTCGCTCACGGTTGGCGAGAACGAAGTCTTTGGGTTCCTCGGTCGAAACGGCGCGGGCAAAACCACGACCATCAAGATCCTGTGCGGCCTGATTCGTCCAACCGATGGCATGGCGCGAATTCACGGCGAGCCCGTTCGCAAGCGTGCGGCGCGGCAGTCCATCGGCTACCTGCCGGAGAACCCGTATTTCTACGAGTACTTGACCCCGCGCGAAACGCTCGACTTTTATGGGCGCCTGCATGGCTTGAGCCGCAACGAGCGTGCGGCGGAATGGGAGAAGTTGTCGGATCTCCTCGATCTGCGGGATATTGCGAGTCAGCGCGTGCGAGGGTTTTCCAAGGGGATGCGGCAGCGCCTCGGATTTGCCGTAGCCCTCGTTGGCAATCCAGCGGTCCTCATACTGGACGAGCCCATGAGTGGACTTGATCCGTTGGGCCGCCGCGCAATCCGAGAGTTGATCCTGAAAATGCGGGATGAGAAGAAGACCATCTTTTTCAGTTCCCACGTGCTTGGCGACGTGGAACAGGTTTGCGACCGGGTGGGGATCCTGGTCAAGGGCAAACTGATGAGCCAGGGGCGGATCGCGGAGTTGTTGACGGAGAAAATCCGCCTGGTGGAGGTCATTGCGAGCGGGATCGACGACGGCGTCGTTCAGGAGTTGCGCGCGGCGAGCGAGGCGTATCGCGCATCGGAAGCGGGACACCATTTCACGGTGACGGACCTCGCGAGCGCGAACGCGTCGATCAAGGAGATCCATGCCGCAGGCGGTACCCTCGTCGATTTTGTCCCGGTCAAGGAATCGCTCGAAGATTTCTTTGTGCGCATCCAGGAGGGCCATTCATGAGAGTCCTCGCCGTGGCGCAGAACACCTTCCGCGAGGCCGTCCGCGACAAGGTTCTCTACGTGTTGTTGTTCTTTGCCGCGTCTACCGTGTTGGGGTCGAAGGCCCTGGGATGGATCAGTATCGGACAGGACATCAAGATCGTCAAAGACATCTCCCTGGCTGCGGTGTCTATTTTCGGCGTGCTGATCGCTATCTTCGTGGGCACGAATCTGATCTACAAGGAAATCGATAAACGCACCATCTACACCATCATTTGCCGGCCCATGGCCCGGTACGAATTCATCCTCGGAAAATATCTCGGTATGGCCTTCCTGCTCGGGGTCGTGACTGTTGTCATGACGGCGGTAACGGCGGTGTATGTGTTGTCGCTGGGCGGCACGCTGGATTTGACGTTCTTTCTGGCGGTGGTGCTGATTTACTGGGAACTACTGCTTATTACGGCGTTGGCCGTGTTGCTCTCGTCATTGACCTCCCCCATTCTCGGAGCCCTCATTGTGTTCTCCACGTTTATCGTCGGCCACGCGACGGGGATCCTGATCGACTTGCCGGAGCATTTCGACGGCACGGTCGCGGAGAAGGCGCTGGCGCTGGTCTACTACGTGTTGCCCAACCTGTCCAATTTCAACATCCGGGCCGAGGCCGCCAACGGCGTGCCGGTGGCGCCGGCGTACGTGCTCTGGGCGATAACTTACGGCACAGTGTACACGGCAATTCTCCTTGTACTCGCGAGTCTCGCATTCGAGGACAAGGACGTGTGATGGGACGCAAACTCGCCATAGCGGCCCTGGCGCTCGCGATTGGCATTCCGTGCGTCGCCGTATCACAGCACCGGATCGACGCGATGCGCGAGGAAACCTTCGATCACGAGTTGCTCTATCTTCCCAACGAGCGGTTGCTGGATTCCTTTACGGCGGGACTGAGCAGCGTCGTGGCGGACCTCCTCTGGCTCCAATGCATTCAGTACACGGCGGAGGAGTTCAAGGGCGACTTCAAGTTCGTCTGGCTCGATCACATGCTGCGCACCATCACCCGGCTGGATCCGTATTTCACGGACGTGTATCAACGCGGGGGCGTGCTGCTCGCCATGCTCAAGCACGACGACGATGCCAGCATCGAGTTGCTGAAGAGCGGGATTCCGCACAACCCGACGCGTTGGGAACTGCCCTTCGAGATCGGCCGGACGTACATCTTGAATCGTAAGGACAACGTCAACGGGGCTCGGTACCTTGCCATGGCCGCGGCCACCGGCGACCCGCCGCCCTTCGTCATCGAATGGGCGAAGAACACGCAGATGCGCCACAACCTGTACGACGTCGAGCGCGGCATGTGGCTCGACATCGCGGAGAACAGCGGCGATGAGAACATGCGCGAGACGGCCCTGCGGAGACTCACGGAGGTCTCCCTGCGCGAGGCCTGTGACGCCCTCACAAAGATCGTCGATCAGTACCGCGCTGAGACGGGCACAGTCCCCGGCTCGATTGACGAACTCGTTGCCAAGGGCGTGCTGGCGGAAGCCCCGCAAGATCCGCTCGGAGGCGAGTTCCTCGTTTTGGCGGACGGCCGGGTTCTTAGCACGACGGTCTTGGACAGCCTGAAGCAGGAGCGGCTCCAACTGCTGCGGGGCTGGATCGACAAGTACCAAC
>JAHDWY010000175.1 GCA_023384315.1 Candidatus Hydrogenedentota bacterium
ATCCCAAATTCGCGGATCGGCCGGTGAACGAAGGGTTCTCTGGCGGCGAAAAGAAACGGAACGAGATCCTCCAGATGGCGGTGCTCGAACCGAAACTGGCTATTCTGGACGAAACGGATTCGGGCCTCGACATCGACGCGTTGCGGATCGTGGCGGACGGCGTAAACAAGCTGCGGGGGCCGAAGCGGTCCATGATTGTGGTCACGCATTATCAGCGCCTGCTCAACTATATCGTGCCGGATTTCGTGCACGTGTTGTACGGCGGCCGCATCGTGAAATCCGGCGGGAAGGAACTGGCCCTGGAACTCGAAGAAAAGGGCTACGACTGGGTGAAAACAGAGTTTGCCGCAGTCTAGTCGACTGCGTTGATTCGGGAGTATAGCGGCTCATCATGGCTGAAATCGCGGAACGCGTGGAAAACAAGACGCACTACCTGGCTGATTTGGAACGGTTGCAGCCCGTCCCCCAGGACTGGGTAAACGAACTGCGCCGCAAGGCAGTGGACGAGTTCACGGAGACCGCGTTTCCGACTCGGAAAATGGAGCCGTGGCGTTTCACCAACGTTGCGCCCATCGTTCGTACGGCCTTCCGCTCGCCAGTCGAGCCGGGTTCGCATGGACTTTCTGAGGCGGACGTGGCTCCGCTCCGGTATGGCGAGGCCGATTGGACGGAACTGGTCTTCGTCGACGGTTTCTACGCGCCGGAGTTGTCGAGCCCCACGGAAGGCGTTCGAGCCGGCAGCCTGTCCGAGGCGTTCGCGAGCGACGCGGGCCCGGTGCAGCAACATTTGAATCGATACTTGAACGGCTCGGGTAACGCGTTTACCGCGCTGAACACGGCGTTCCTGTTGGATGGCGCGTACGTCCACGTTGCCAAGGAGCAGGCCGTTCCCTCCCCCATACACATTCTGCACGTCTCCACGGGGGGCGATGGCGACACGGCAAGCCACCCGCGCAACCTCATCGTGGCGGATCGCCATGCGGAGGCGACGTTTGTGGAGAGTCACGTGAGTCTGGCAGGCGACAAGACGTACTTTAAGAATACCGTGACCGAAATCAGCGTCGGCGAAGGCGCGAAAGTGCACTGGTACAAACTGTTGCACGAAGGCCCGAACGGGTATCACTTGTCCTCGACGCGGGTGCATCAGGAGCGGAACAGCGCCTTCAAGTCGTTTTCGATTTTTCAGGGCGCCAAGATCGCCCGGAACGACTTGAGCGTGGTGCTGGACGGCGAAGGCGCGGATGCGTCGTTGAACGGACTCTACATGACCGACGGCGATCAGCTCGTGGACAACGCGACGGCGGTGGACCACGCGAAGCCCCATTGCACGAGTTGGATCGGCTACAAGGGCGTACTGGAGGACAAGAGTCACGGGGTCTTTAGCGGTAAGGTGATGGTCCGCCGTGACGCGCAGAAGACGGATTCAAATCAGTTGAACCAGAACATGGTGTTGTCCGACAAGGCCACCATTGATACGAAACCGCTCCTGGAGATTTTCGCGGACGACGTGAAGTGCACGCACGGCGCGACCGTTGGGCGTCCGCCCAAGGAGTTGGTGTTCTATTTCCAGACACGAGGCATGAGCGAGGCCATGGCGTTGGGTATGTTGACCTATGGTTTTGCGGACGAAGTGGTTAACCAGATTGAAGTGGACCCCGTGCGTGCACGGCTTGAGAAATTCGTTTACAATAAGTACAGTCCAATTCCTGGTTGACCGCAGTTTGACGAGGTATTTTGGCTACCAGCATGGCTACAGCGGGCCAACAGACGCAGTCCGCAGTCGATAAAACGGCTCCACTTACCGCGCTCGACATCGAGCGGATAAGGCGGGAGTTCCCTGCCCTTCACGTGGAACGCGATGGCGTTACACAGGTTTACCTGGACAACGCGGCGACGAGCCAGAAACCCAAGTCGGTTATCGAGCGCATCGATCGGTATTACCGGAGCGAGAACGCAAACGTCCACCGCGGCATGCACTACTTGAGCGAGGTCGCGACCCAGGCCTACGAAGAGTCGCGCAAGAAAGTGCAGCGGTTCCTTGGCGTGCCTTTGAGCTGCGAAGTCATCTTCACGCGCGGTACCACCGAGAGCATCAATCTCGTGGCCCAGACCTACGGGCGCCAGAGCGTGGGCAAGGATGACGAGGTCATCATCAGCGCCATGGAGCACCATTCCAACATCGTGCCCTGGCAGATGCTGTGCGAAGAAAAAGGCGCGAAGTTGCGCGTCATTCCGATGACGGATCGGGGCGAGTTGATCCTGGAGGAGTATGAGAAGCTCCTGTCGAGCCGCACCAAGCTGGTTTCGGTGAACCACGTCTCCAACGCGCTCGGCACGATTAATCCAGTGCGCCACATTATTGAGAAAGCGCACGAGCATGGCGTTCCGGTATTGGTGGACGGCGCACAAGGCGCGGCGCATCTCCCGATTGACGTTAAGGAACTGGACTGCGATTTCTACGCCTGCTCGGCCCACAAGATGGTCGGTCCGACGGGCATCGGCGTGCTGTACGGGAAAGCCGAACTGCTGAACAAGATGCCCCCGTTCATGGGCGGCGGCGACATGATCCTTTCGGTGACGTTCGAGAAGACCACGTACAGCAGCCTGCCGTACAAGTTCGAGGCGGGAACCCCGAACATCGCGGGGACCATTGGCCTGGGCGCGGCGGTGGACTACCTGGAATCGATTGGCATGGAGCGAATCGCGGCGTACGAGCATGAACTGACGCAATACGCGACGTCGCTGCTCGAATCGATTGACGGCGTTCATCTGGTTGGCACCGCGCGCGAAAAGGCGGGCGTGCTGTCGTTCACCATGGAAAACGCCCACCCCCACGACATCGGCCAGATCTTCAGCGACTGTGGCGTGGCCATTCGCGCGGGTCATCACTGCGCCCAGCCGGTCATGCAACGCTTTGGCATTCCGGCCACCGCGCGGGCGTCGCTGGCTTTCTACAATAACAAGGAAGACCTGGACGCGATGGCGGACGCAATCAAGAAGGTCAAAGAGGTTTTTGACTGATGTCCAGCAATCGCGCGTTGTACGAGCAGGTCATCCTGGAGCACAACAAGAAACCCCGGAACTTCCACGAAATGGAAGATGCTGATCGCAAGGTGGAGGGTTATAACCCCTTGTGTGGTGATCACTTCACCGTCTATGTGAAACTAAATGGCGACGTGATCGAGGATGTAAGCTTCAGCGGGGCGGGCTGCGCGATCTCCAAGTCGTCGGCTTCGGTCATGACGATGCTGCTCAAGGGTAAAACGAAGAAGGAAGCTGAGGGGCTGTTCCTGAAGTTTCACACCATGGTCACGTCAAGCCCCGACTCCCCGGTGGATGAAGACGATCTCGGCAAACTGCGCGTCTTCGCGGGGGTGCGCGAGTTTCCGGTTCGGATCAAGTGCGCGACATTGGCCTGGCACTCCATGTTGTCTGCCCTGGACGGAAAAGACGAATCCGTCACGACCGAGTGATGCCCTTCCATTGAATCCCGCTCCGGCGAGGTGCTAGTCTGATTGGGTATACTTATTGTGGCGGTTTGCATTTGAAATGCCTCTTTTGCCCGCTCGGTTGATGATGGCGAGAGGCCCGCTTCGAGGTCAGCAGGCGCGGAAGTTGAGACGCGCCAGAGGAATAGGGACGAGATGAGCAACACACTGGCTGTACAGGAAGCCCCTAGCCGGGATGAAACCCTGGAACGCATGCGCGCGAAGCTTACGGGCATCGTGCCGGATGTGGAACTCCAACTGAAGGCGGACCTCGCCTATCGCATCAACGTGCTGAAGCGGGAGCTGAACGCCGTGATTCTGGGCCACAACTACATGGAACCGGCCCTGTTTCATTCCGTGCCGGATTATGTGGGTGATTCCCTTGAACTGTCGCGGATTTCGGCGGAAACCGAAGCGGACATCATCGTGTTCTGCGGCGTGCAGTTCATGGCGGAAACCGCCAAGATCCTGAACCCGGAAAAGACCGTGCTAATCCCTTCCGCGAAGGCAGGCTGCTCCCTGGCCGCGGGCGTGACGGCGGATGACGTGCGCGCGCTCAAACGCTTGTACCCCGGTGTACCGGTCGTCAGCTACGTGAACACGTATGCCGACGTGAAGGCGGAATCGGATTACTGCTGCACGTCCGGAAACGCAGGCAACGTGGTTCGCCATATCCTCGGCAAGGGCCACGATTACGTGATCTTCCTGCCGGACCAGTATCTCGCGCACAATACGGCGAAGGAAGTCGGCATCCCCTTCGTAACCGCGAATCGGGAAGAGGCGTTGCCCCTTCCGGACCGAGCGGTGATTGGTTGGAGTGCCCGCTGCGAAGTCCACGAACTCTTCACGACGAACGACGTGACCACGGTGCGGCAGCAGTTCCCGGATGTGGCCATTGTCGCCCATCCGGAAGTCAGCCCGGAAGTGCTCGAGTTGTGCGACGCGGCCGGCAGCACGAAACAGATGATCGAATACGTGCGCAAGACCGAAGCCGACCGCTATCTTCTGCTCACCGAATGCAGCATGGGCGACAACATCGCCGCGGAGAATCCGGAGAAGGAAATGCTCCGTCTCTGCAGCCACCGCTGCCCCCACATGGGCCAGATCACGCTGGAAGACACGCTGGCCGCGCTGGAAAAGATCCAGTACAAGGTCGAGCTGTCCGACGATCTCATCCGCGACGCGCGGTTGCCCATCGACCGCATGCTGGAGATTCGATAGGCGATCAACGAAAGACCTGCGCTTCTCCGGCGAGAGTTTCGAGGTCGAAGCCGGGATCGATGGCGGTGCCAGGTTGCAGTTGGATTTCCCGTTCGACACGGTAACTGGCCTGTCCCCGCACTCCCCACGAAATGGTGAGCGTCGCAGGCCCGGCCGGCAGGTCAGGGATATCGACGCGTTGGCGCGAGTTTGTCCCGTCTTCCGAAATGAAATGGTATTGTTGCGTACCGGATGCGCGGGGGATTTCCAGATGGACATTCATGTAATCCGCGTAGCCGGCAATTGCGCCCGATACGGACCCAGTGCCAGTCTCGAACGGGAGGTCAACATGGACGCTCTCCCCTTCCCTTAACTCCAGTTCGGTTGCGACGCTCATAAAGAGAGGCAGCTCTTGCCCCGGCGGCGATCCGGTAACGGAATAAACTCCGGGTGCAAGCCCGCGAAACTGGCACAGACCGTTCTGCGCTGTCACTTGATGGTTTCGCTGCGCTTGTTTTTCCTCCCCATCGCGAGTTAACGAAACCGATGCACCGGTGACGGGAACGCCATCCACGAGGAATGCGCATTCGAGTTGGACTGAATCCGCGATTTGAATATCCATGGGTCGTCCAGCACGATGCGCGGGTTCAACGGTTACTTCGGTTTCGGGATAGTCAGGGTGGTACACAAGCAGTGTATCGCCGAGCAGCTTGCTCGCTGGCAGGATGAAAGCGCCGTCGGAACCGGTCCGCGCGGATGCAAAATCGTCCGCATCCGAGACCTGGACCTTGCCGGAGAAGATCAGCGCGCCGCTTACCGGCGCCCCTTCGCTGTCTACCACGGTGCCGTTCAGATCCCCGTGGGGTTCAAGGTGAATTTCGACACCGGATAGAGGCTCCTGCCCGAGCGCGAGCTGCACATCGGTATAGCCGAGCAAGTATCCCTTGGCGCGGGCGGCGATACGCACTTCGCCCGTTTGTACCACGGACAGATCGAAGGCGCCATCGGGGTTGTGCACGGGCTCGTACCGCTGGTCGTGAATGATGAGCCCGGGAGCGTAGCAGTCTTTGATCTCAAAGTTGGCGATAGGCTCGCCGGATTTCGCATCGACCACCTTGCCCGAAACTGAAATCGGGTCGTGGAGAACGAGCCGGACGGTGCTTTCGCCGGTCTTGGCCTCGACGGCTTCGCCGAAGATGTGCCGGCCCCAGTCGTACGCGGTCAGCCGGTGCGTACCGGCAGGCAGCCCCTCCAGCACGAACATGCCCGCGCCATTCGCGCGGGTACGCGAATCGGAGCCGTCGGGGCTCGAGCTACGGACTTCGGCGGTCAAAGGGTTCCCCCGGCCGTCTACGACGACGCCCGCGATGTACCCGGTGCCGACGCTGCATTCGAGGATTGCGTCGTCCACCACCTCTCCCGCCGTTAGCGTGAATTGCGGACAGGGACTGTTGACGATCTCCACGTCGCGGCAGACGCGCAGGCTGGACGTACCTGGCGGCATGCCTTTGAGTTCGAACGCGCCGTTCACATCGCTGACCGCTTCGATCTCGCGGCCTGAAACGTGGGGCGCGAACTGGGGTAGTACACGAAGCCCTTCAACCGGCGCGCCGGCACGATCCACAACGACGCCGCGGATGACGGCTTCGGGCCAGAGTGTGATCTCGGGCGCCGAGTCCGCCAATTGCGGCAGGGCGAATGGACCATACGATTCGCTTACCGCGTCGTCCCGTTCGGCCCACAAACTGAGACTCACCGTCTCAGGGAAGCCCGACACATCAAAGCTGCCGTCGGAGGCGGTCATCGCGGTGTTGGTGAGCCAGAAGTTGTTGATTTCGGCATGGCCGGTGACGATCGCGCCCGCGACCGGTGAACCGTTCGGATCGACGACGCGACCGGTGATTGCGAGGCCTTTTTCGAGCGCGAAGTCGATCCCTTCATAGTGCCGCCCGGCGGTCAGATTCAGGGTGCGGCGGTAGGGAGACGGTCCGCCCTCGTAGCGTTCGTGGGCGAGGTAATATCCGTTGGCGCTACGACAAAGCATGGAGAACTCGCCGGCTTCGACTGATTCGAAGACGTACCTCCCTTGCGGGTCCGACATGGCTTTGTATCTTTGCTCGCCGACGTGGCTGGAGATCTCCGCGTTGGGGACCGGGTCTCCGGTTGCCATGTCGTAGACTCGTCCGGACACGGTCGCGGTTGTACCACTGTCAGGGGTCGCAAGGGCGGCGCTAACGGCCTCGACCAGTTGATGTGGCGAGCGGCCCGTTGTTTGGGGTTCGGATTCCGTTGGCTCGCCTGCGACGAGCACTTCTGCGTTTGAATCAGCGCCAGGTGCGGGCGGCGGGGTTGAGCTCAATCTGGAAAATGCAATCACGCCCGCCACTACGGCGAGTATCGATACAAAACCGACCGCTACTTTCGGGAGCGTCACGACTCCGGCGACGACGCCCGCCTTTCCTACCACCGGCCCGGAGAGGGCGATGCGGCCCAGCTTCTCCGTGAGCGACACGGGGAGCACGGCGGCCTCTGCGAGGCGGGACCCGAGGGTTCCTGCGAGGACCGAGACCGCGGACACGGCGACGCCTTTGCGCTGGAGTTTAGTGCGCATCTGGCCGAGGGCGCGGTTGATGCGTTGCGTGATGGCGGCGCGCGAGACGGACTCCCGTTGCGCGATCTCTTCGTGGGTGAGGCCTTCGAGGAAGTGGCCCACGACCGCGCGGCGGAGTTTGTCGGGGAGTTGGTCGATGGCATCGTCGACCAAGGGATAGATGTCATCCCACGACAGTTCGGCCGCCGACGGCAGGGCGTCTTGATATGCGGTTTCGCGCCGTTTGCGGGCGGTGTCGCTGCGCACCCGGTCCAACGCGCGATTGACGGCCATGCGGTGAAGCCAGGGACCGAGATAGCCACGCGGCGATTTGCTTGTCCGGGCGAGTTTCTCGAAGCAATCCTGCGCGACGTCCTCCGCGTCGGCGGGGTTTCCCAGGATGCGGAGCGCCGTCGCGTACACCATGCGGCCATACCGTTGGATGATCGTTCGGAAGGCTTCGGCGTCGCCGCGATTGCGCCACTGAATTATGAGAGCTTCGTCGTGCATGGTCGCGCCTTTCTGGTATCAGCTTACCCTATCGCGGGGCCGAGTGTGATTTCGTTTCCATTCCAATAACGGCGCGAAGCAAGACTTGGTAAGGTTTGGATGGTGGATTTCTTGTCAACAGAGAGATTGGCGCAGCCTTTGGAGTGCGGGCACGCCGAGGGGTGGCCCCACACCCAAAGATGGCCACA
>JAHDWY010000176.1:0-7052 GCA_023384315.1 Candidatus Hydrogenedentota bacterium
CCTGGGCTGGGTGTACTACCGGAAGGGCAAGGCCGACCTTGCCATCGAGTACATCCGGCGCGCCATCCAGGCCATGGAGCGCGACGACGCGATCCTGCGCGACCACCTCGGTGACGCATACATGCTCAAAGGTGAGAAAGAGAAGGCCATCGGAGAGTGGGAACGCGCGCGACGTCTAGACCCGGAACTGGAAGGGGTGCAGGAGAAAATCGACGCACAGCGCAAGCCCATCGACATCTAGTCGCTTCGCCAGCGCCCCGCCAATCTATCCGGACTGCGTATGGGCCGGCGCGCTTGACGCCGTCTTCGCGGCTTCTGCCATCAGCGCCAGTTCTTGGGGATCCAGAATCGGCGGGAAGTCGGCGTACACGTCGCGGACCATCCACTCGTAGCCGCCCTCCATGTAGGCGCGGGACACTTCGTGGACGAGAGTGTTGTGATTATGCTTCACGCTGGAGAACGCAGCCTCAATCCGTTCTCGGGCGTTCCGGCAGTACAAATCCACCACATCCTGCAATTGTTGGACGCCCGGGCTCTCCGCCAACTGCCGTTCGGCGCGCGCGAGACAAGTCGCCATCGCGAACAGGTACGTGCCGATGTCGACGAAATTGGCCAGGATGAGCTGCTCATATTCGAGCCGCTCCCGGTATTTCACCATCGTATGGAACATTTTGCGCGCCAAGCGTTTGGCGCACGTGCCGACGTAGCGGACGTGGCTGCGGTTCTCGGACGACAAGTATCGCGCGTCCCAGCCGTCGCCCGGCAGCCACGTTTTCGGATACCAACCCAAATAGAACTTCGCGGCCCGTAGGATGTGCTTGATTTTGCTGTCCTTATCGTCCGGCCGGGGCATGAGAATCGGCATGATACGGCGCACGTGCGTGTCCATCGCCTCCCGCGCGATGAAGAGCTGCATAATCTCACTCGTGCCTTCGATGATTCGCGAGATGCGCGCGTTCCGCATCGCCATCTCGGCGGGGATTGGCTTTTCACCCCGTTTCCGGAGGGACTCCGCCGTCTCATATCCACGGCCGCCCCGCACTTGGATAAAGTCGTCGCAAATGCGCCACGACGCTTCCGTGCAGTAGTACTTGGCCATCGCCGCTTCCAAACGCAAGTCGACCGCGCCTTCGTCCGCATAGGCGCAGCAGAGGGCGTCGATGCTGTCCATGGCGTAGGCATCCGCGACCATGTTCGCCAGCATTTTCCCGACAGACTGGTGCTGGCCGATGGGCGCGCCCCACTGGACCCGCTCGCTCACCCAGTCCTGGCAGGCGTGAAGCGCCGCGCGCGCGCCGGCGGCGCAAGTGCCCGGCACGGTTAATCTTCCGGTATTGAGAGTGGTCAGCGCGATCTTCAAACCCTGGCCCGGCTTGCCGATGATGTTTTCCGCGGGAACCTTCACGTTGTGGAACCGGAGCAGGCCGTTTCGGATGCCGCGACAGCCCATGAACTGGCAGACGTGCCCCACCTCGAATCCGGGCGTGTCGGTTTCCACGACAAAGGCCGTGATCTGCTTCTTTTCTTTGCCGTTGACAATCTTCGGAGGCGTAACCGCCATAACCACCAGGATTTCCGCGACCGGACCGTTGGTGCACCAGAGTTTCTCTCCGTTCAGCAGGTAGTAGGAGCCGTCTGCGGACGGGGTGGCCATTGTGCTCATCTTCGCGGGGTCGGAGCCGACGCCGGGCTCGGTCAGCGCGAAAGCCGAAATCGCCCCCTTCGCGAGCCGGGGCAGGAACTTCTTCTTCTGATCTTCCGTACCGAAAAGTTTCAGCGGCTGGGGAACGCCGATACTGAGGTGAGACGACACGTAGACCGAGGTCGACGCGCAGTACGTGGACATGTAGCCGACGACGCGGTTGTAGTTGATTTGGGACAAGCCGAGGCCGCCATATTCCTTCGGGATCTTCAGGCCGAAACAGCCAATCGCCTTAAGGGCATCCAGCGCAGCCTTGGGGACTTCCCCGTTCCGGTCGACCGCTTCCGGGTCCACGTGCGTTTCCAGGACCTCCCGGACCCGCTCGATATACTCGTCGCCGATGCGCTTGTCTTCAGGATCCTGGACAGGAAAGGGGCTGACCAACTCCCACCGGACCCTCCCGCGGAAGAGTTCCGCGACAAAGCTGGGGTGAACCCATTCCTTCTGCCGGGAATCTTCGGCGAGGTCCATGGCCGCTTGCTTTTCGCCATCATGTGTCGGGGGCATGCGAGGGCTCCTTGGGTGGAGTTAGTTGAGAAAGCCTTGCGACTCTAAGTCTAGGCGAGACTTGGGGTTTTGTCAATCTTGGCACCTATGGACGATATGGACAGTATGGACGGTATGGACGACAGTGTTTTGGATAACTTGACTGTCCATATCGTCCATACCGTCCATAGCTTTATGCGTCCACCCGTGTCTGGGGTATAATCCATTGGCGACGCGGATCTTCCACTCTGGGGAATCCATAAGGAGTAGACAAGATAATGCTTTTGACCTATACTGGAGAACCTATCTACCTGTAGGTAGGCATCGGTCAGTCGCAATCAACCTTGGGGTATACAGCTATGGCAGACCTCGATAACAAGGCAAAAGAAAAGGCAATGGACCTGGCCGAGGACGCTCGCCAGACCGAATGGAAATTTCCCAGCTTCACGGCGGAGCTGTTCCGGGGAAGTTTTCGATGGGATCTGATGCACCCCTTCCCGGCACAGGATCCCGAGGATAAGAAGACTGGCGACGAATACCTCGCCAAGATTCGGGAAGTCCTCGAAAGGTATGTGGACCCCATCGAGATCGACCACACCGGCCACTACCCCGAAGAAGCGCTGAAAGCCTTTGCTGAGGCGGGCGCGTTCGGTATGAAGATCGCCAAGGAATACGGCGGCGTAGGCCTGTCGCAAACGAACTACAGCCGCGTGCTATCCCTGTTGGGCAGTTACTGCCAGAGCACGACGACGTGGTTGTCGGCCCACCAGAGCATCGGCGTGCCGCAGCCGCTCAAGATGTACGGTACCGAGGAACAGAAGAAGAAGTTCCTGCCCCGCCTGGCCGCGGGCGAGATTTCGGCGTTTGCCTTGACGGAACCGGACGTAGGTTCCGACCCCGCCAAGATGAGCACGACGGCGACGCCTTCGGAAGACGGGTCGTATTATCTGCTGAACGGGGAAAAGCTCTGGTGCACCAACGGCCCGGACGCGGACATCCTCGTGGTCATGGCGCAGACGCCGCCGAAGATGGTGAACGGTAAAGAGCGCACCCAGATCACGGCCTTCATCGTTGAGAAAGACATGCCGGGTTATTCGGTGGCGCATCGGTGCTCTTTCATGGGACTCAAGGGGCTCTCCAACGGGCTCCTGAAATTCGACAATGTGAAAGTGCCCGCCGAAAACATCATCGGGAAACCGGGCCAGGGCCTGAAGATTGCGCTCGCTACCCTGAACACCGGGCGCCTGGGCATTCCTGCGGCCTCGGCCGGGGCGTGCAAGCTTTGCGTCCAGGAAGTGCAGAGTTGGATTAACGGCCGCGTGCAGTGGGGCGTGCCCATCGGCAAGCATCAGGCCATCGCGAAGAAGGTTGCTAACATGGCAGCCGATACCTTCGCCATGGAGAGCGTCGTCTGGCTCGCCTGCGCCTTCGCCGACAAAGAAAACGCGGACATCCGCCTCGAAGCCGCCATCGCGAAATACTTCTGCACGGAAACCACTTGGCGCGTGCTGGACGACTATTTGCAGGTGCGCGGCGGGCGCGGATTCGAGACGGAGCATTCGCTCCGCGAGCGCGGCGAACAGCCGGTGCCTGTGGAGCGGTTCCTGCGCGACTCCCGCGTGGGCCGCATCTTCGAGGGGTCCAGCGAGATCATGCACCTCATCATGGCGCGCGAGGCCATGGACACGCACTTCAAACTGATGATGCCACTTATGAAACCGAAACCCGGCGCGACCGAGAGCAAAGGTTCGCTCATTTTGAAGGCGGTGAAGTTCTACGCGAGCTGGTATCCGAAGCTGTGGCTGCCTTCTGCCACGAACTACGAAGTGAAGCACCTCAACGCCACGAATCAGGACCACCTGCAGTTCGTGGATCGTACCTGCCGCAAGCTGGCGCGGTCGCTCTTCCACACCATGGGCAAGTACCGCGAGAGGCTCGAGTACGAACAATTGATCCTGGCGAACTTCGTGGAAGTCGGCGTGGACCTCTTCGCCATGGCGGCATCGCTGGCCTACGCGGAGTACCTGATTGGGCAGAAGCCCGACGACGACACGCCGCAACAGCTCGCTGACCTCTACTGCGCGAACGCCCGCGATCGCATCGCGGCCAACTTCCGCGCCGTGAAACACAACCACAACGCCAAATTCCGCGGCGTCACCGACGCGTTGATGGACGGGAAGTTCGGCTGGATGGCCACCGACATCATGGATGACTACGTGGCGAAAGCCGCCGCCCGCGAGTTGGGTACGGCCGTTGAAGCGCGGGAAGAGGAACACGCTCACGTAAAGTAAGCACTCGTCGAGAGAGAATTCTCTAAACAGGCTTCGGACTTCCTCCGAAGCCTGTTTGTTTAAAACGAAGGAAAGAGCTCAGCCGAGACTGGCGCTCATGGTCTCGAAACAGGAAGGGCAGAGCCCGTGGGACACTTGGGGCATCACGGGGTTCGACATGAGGTTGAGCCGCGCGAGCGCCTCTTCGACCGCCAGCCACACGCCCTGCACATCAACAAGCTTGCAGACGCTGCACACCGTGAGAATGGCGTCGTCCGATCGCGCAATCGCGGGTTCAAACAGCGGTACCGAAGGCCGGCGGGTGGTCTCTATCAACGTAGATTCGAATTGGACGGTTCCTTTATCGCCCAAATGAATATTGAGGTCGAACCGTCGAACATTTTCATGGTCGTCGCAGTCGAATCTGAGGCGCTTTGATCGTCCCGTTGATCGGACGTTTTCCACGAGCATGCGGTAAACGGACCGAACATCGAGGCCTTCAACAAAACTCCACAACACATGACCGATGACGGAGTCCGTAGTGAGGCCGGGAGCGCCGTTGGCCACGGCAAAGCTATACCAGTCCCCCCGGATGGCAGCAATGCGGTCATCCGCGTCAAGATCGTATTCGATTCGGATCGCCGGTTCATTAGCCATGGAAGGAATTCCTCCGACTCCCCAAGGGTTGCCACGAACGCTGCGCTTCTTATCACAATTCCCCGTCGTTTCAGTGCACAAACGGGCCGGCATACGGGCCGCGCGTCAACTGCCAATTTGACTGCTCCTGCGGCCGATCTTATAATACACGATTCCTGGGGAACCCTTTGTTCCTTGGGGATTTGGAAGTTGTTCCCGAACCGGCGAGAACCCCATGACGGCGAACTATCGAAGGAGTCTCGATCTATCCAGCAGCGGGGCCGCGCCGTGCGGCTTCGGAGAGGAGCGCGCCCGTGGCCACGTATTATAACGAGCCCTCGCGCACCTTCAGCGAATACCTGCTGATTCCGAATCGGACGACGAAGGAGTGCTTCCCGTCGAACGTCAGCCTGCGTACGCCGCTCGTCAAATACAAGAAAGGCGAAGAGGCGGCAATTCATCTGAACATTCCCTTCGCCTCCGCCATCATGCAGTCCGTGTCCAACGACACGATGGCCATCGCCCTCGCGCGGTGCGGCGGCATCTCCTTCATCTTCGGGTCCCAGCCCATCGAATCCCAGGCGGACATGGTGCGCCGCGTGAAGAAGTTCAAGGCGGGGTTCGTCCCCAGCGATGCGAACCTGCGGCCCGACCAAACTCTTGGCGACGTGATGGATCTCATCGAGCGGACAGGGCATTCGACGATCCCGATCACCGAAGACGGGTCCGCCAACGGCAAGTTGCTTGGCATCCTGACGAGCCGCGATTATCGCATCAACAAAGCGGGCCGGAAGGCGCCGATCAAAGATTTCATGACGCCCTTCGACAAGCTGGTCTACGGCGTAGAAGGCGTTTCCCTCAGCGAGGCCAACGAGATCATCTGGGAACACAAGCTGAACTGCCTGCCCATCATCAACGAGCAGCAGCAGCTTCGTTATCTCGTTTTCCGCAAGGACTACGACGAACACAAGGAGAACCCGGACGAACTGGTCGACGCGGAGAAGCGGCTGGTCGTCGGCGCGGGCATCAACTCGCGCGATTACAGGGAACGCGTTCCGGCCCTTGTGGAAGCGGGCGTGGACGTACTCTGCGTCGATTCCTCCGACGGGTTCTCGGAGTGGCAATACGACACGATCCGCTGGGTGAAGGACACCTACGGCGGCGGCGTCAAGATTGGCGGCGGCAACGTGGTCGAAGAGGAAGGCTTCCGGTATCTTGTGGAAGCGGGCGCGGATTTCATCAAGGTCGGCATCGGTCCGGCCTCCATCTGCATCACGCGTGAGCAAAAGGGAATCGGCCGCGGCCAGGCCACGTCGGTCATCGAAGTGGCCAAGGCGAGGGACAAATACTTTGAAGAGACCGGCGTGTACGTGCCGATCTGTTCCGACGGCGGGATCGTCCTCGACTACCACGTCGTGCTGGCCTTGGCCATGGGTTCCGATTTCGTCATGCAGGGCCGCTATTTCGCGCGCTTCGATGAAAGCCCCGGACGCCGCCTGCGCGTTCGCGGCAACTACATGAAAGAGTACTGGGGGGAAGGGTCGGACCGCGCGCGCAACTGGCAGCGCTATGACGTGGGCGGCGATTCAAAGCTGACCTTCGAGGAAGGCGTCGACGCGTATGTGCCGTACGCCGGCCGCCTCAAAGACAACCTCGACATGACCGTGGGCAAGGTCAAATCGACCATGTGCAACTGCGGGTCCCTCTCGATCCCCGAGCTGCATCAGACCGCCCGCATCACCCTCGTCTCCGCCATCGGCATCCGCGAAGGCGGCGCCCACGACGTGGAACTGAAGGAAAGCGACCTATCGCCGGAGACCTGATCGAGCCCTCCTCACCGCGAGACACAGCATGCAACACAGTAAACCCATCATCGTCCTCGACTTCGGCGCTCAGTACAGCAAGTTGATCGCGCGCCGCGTGCGCGAGGCGAACGTGTTCAGCCTCATCATGCCTTT
>JAHDWY010000176.1:7072-7928 GCA_023384315.1 Candidatus Hydrogenedentota bacterium
CAGCCCGCCGGCATCATCTTCAGCGGCGGCCCGGCCAGCGTCCACGTGAACGGCGCGCCGAAACCGGACCCCGGCGTCTACGCCTTGGGCGTGCCGGTCCTCGGCATCTGCTACGGCACGCAACTCTTCGCGGACATGCTCGGCGGCAAGGTCGAACGGGCGGCGAAACGCGAATACGGCATTGCCCATCTCGAACACACCGACGGAACTGGTTTTCTCGACGGAATGGATGCGCGCACGCAGGTGTGGATGAGCCATGGCGACACGATCACGCAATTACCCACCGGGTTCACGACCATCGGCACGACAGAGAATTGCTCTTTCGCGGCCATCGCCGATCCGGAACGCAAGTTCTATGGCGTCCAATTTCACCCCGAAGTCGTCCATACGCCGCAGGGTCCGAAACTGTTGTCGAACTTCGTGCACAAGGTCTGCGGATGTCCGTCGGACTGGGACATGGGTTCCTATCTCGACGCGGCGGTGGATACCGTGCGCGCGCAGGTCGGCGAGGGACGCGTCGTCTGCGGCCTGAGCGGCGGGGTGGACAGCAGCGTCGCGGCGGCGCTGATCCACAAGGCCATCGGCGATCGGCTCGCGTGCATCTTCGTGAACAACGGGCTGCTTCGCCTGGGCGAGCCGGAGCAGGTCCAGCGCGCCTTCCGGGAGCACCTCCGGGCGCGGCTGGTCTACGTCGACGCCTCGGAGGTCTTCCTGAGCCGGCTGGCCGGCGTCGAGGACCCGGAGGCCAAGCGCCGGATCATCGGGGAGGCGTTCATCCGGGTCTTCGAGGCCGAGGCGGCGAAGCTGGGCCAGGTGGATTACCTGGTGCAGGGGACCCTCTATCCTGACGTTATCG